>NZ_JBHXKA010000021.1:0-87601 GCF_042722885.1 Streptomyces sp. NPDC058401 | reverse complement strand
GCCTTTTACCGTCCCTTACCGGCCATGCGCAAGGCTTGAACCAGAAAATCCTTGATGTCGCACTAGACTGGCGGGTTGTTTGGCGCTGGACCGGAACAACCTGGGCAGACCCGGGCTCCGCCCGGCGACCCGGAGGCTTCCGGGAACACGACGCGAGGGCCGATGGCAGCCACACCAGAGCACGGTGAAGTCACTCTGCTCGACGACGGGACCGGGCTCGGCGAAGGACGCGCGCCCGACGCCGGGGAGGGACCCGGGGAGTCCGGCAAATCGGCCCTCTTCTCCGCCGGACCCGCCGCCCCGGCCCGCACCCTGATCGACGTCTTCGAGGCCTCCGTACGGGCCCACCCCGAAGAGCTCGCCCTGGACGACGGAGCCGCCCGGCTGACCTACCGGGCCCTCGCCGTCGAGGTGGAACTCCGCCGCCGGGCCCTCGCGGCCGCCGGAGTGGGCCTCGGCGACCGGGTCGGCGTACGGGTCCCGTCCGGGACCAACGAGCTGTACGCGGGCATCCTGGCCGTCCTCGCGGCGGGCGCCGCCTACGTACCGGTGGACGCCGAGGACCCGGACGAGCGGGCCGACCTGGTCTTCGGCGAGGCCGGAGTACGGGCCGTGCTGGGCGCCGACCAGCGGATCGAGGTCGCCGCACCGGGCAAGGCCGCCCCCGCGGGCGCACCCGCCGCCCGCCCCGGCCCCGAACACGACGCGTGGATCATCTTCACCTCGGGCTCCACCGGCAAGCCCAAGGGCGTGGCCGTCAGCCACCGCAGCGCCGCCGCCTTCGTGGACGCCGAAGCCGAGCTGTTCCTCACCGAGGAGCCGATCGGCCCCGGCGACCGGGTCATGGCCGGACTGTCCGTGGCCTTCGACGCCTCCTGCGAGGAGATGTGGCTGGCCTGGCGCTACGGCGCCTGCCTCGTGCCCGTGCCCCGCTCCCAGGTCCGCAGCGGCGCCGACCTCGGCCCCTGGCTGGCCGAGCAGGAGATCACCGTCGTCTCCACGGTCCCGACCCTGGCCGCCCTGTGGGAGCCCGAGACCCTCAACGAGGTCCGGCTGCTCATCTTCGGCGGCGAGGCCTGCCCGCCCGAGCTCACCCAGCGCCTGGTCACCGAGGGCCGCGAGGTCTGGAACACCTACGGCCCCACCGAAGCCACCGTCGTCGCCTGCGCCTCCCTGCTGACCGGCGAGGAGCCGATCCGCATCGGCCTCCCGCTGAACGGCTGGGAACTGGCCGTCGTCGACGAATCCGGCGAACCGGTGCCCATGGGAGGCAGCGGCCAGCTCGTCATCGGCGGCGTCGGCCTGGCCCGCTACCTCGACCCCGCGAAGGACGCCGAGAAGTACGCCCCGCTGGAATCCCTCGGCTGGGAGCGCGCCTACCGCAGCGGCGACCTGGTCCGCGCGGAACCCGAGGGACTGGTCTTCCTGGGCCGCGGCGACGAGCAGATCAAGCTCGGCGGCCGCCGGATCGAGCTGGGCGAGGTGGACGCCGCCCTCCAGGCCCTGCCCGGGGTCGCCGGCGCGGCCGCCGCCGTCCGCACCGCACGCAGCGGCAACCAGCTCCTCGTCGGCTACCTGGTCACCCAGGACGGCTGGGACCACGCGGCCGCCGTGACCCGGCTGCGCTCCGAGCTGCCCGCAGCCCTCGTACCGCTGCTCGCACCGGTCGCGGAACTGCCCACCCGCACGTCCGGCAAGGTCGACCGGGGCGCCCTGCCCTGGCCGCTCCCGGAACTGGAGACCAGCGGCCCCGCCGAGCAGCTCTACGGGACCGAGGCCTGGCTCGCCGAGCAGTGGAGCGAGACCCTGGGCGTGGCCGTCACCGGCGCCGCCGACGACTTCTTCGCGATCGGCGGCAGCAGCCTCGCGGCCGCCCAGCTCACCACCCGGCTGCGCACCCGCTACCCGAGCGCGGCCGTCCTCGACATCTACCAGCAGCCCACCCTGCGCAAGCTGGCCCGGCACCTGGAGAAGTCCGCGCAGGACGACGGCGCGGTCCGCACCATCGCGCCCGTGCCGCTGCGGACCAAGGTGATCCAGTCCCTGCTGCTGCTCCCGCTGTTCACCCTGGTCGGCCTGCGCTGGACGGTGGCGGTGCTCGCCCTGGGCAACGTACTGCACTGGTTCGGGGCCTATCCGTGGGCGCCGGCCGCCTCCTGGTGGCTCGTCGCCGCCGGCGCCGCACTGCTCTTCAGCCCGCCCGGCCGCCTCGCGATCGCGGCCGGCGGCGCCCGGCTGCTGCTGCGCGGGGTGAAGGCGGGGCGCCACCCGCGCGGCGGAAACGTTCACCTGCGGCTGTGGACGGCCGAGCGGCTCGCCGAGTACTCCGGCGCGACCTCGCTCACCGGCTCCTGGCTGGAGCGCTACGGACGGGCCCTCGGCGCCAAGATCGGCCCCGAGGTCGACCTGCACTCGCTGCCGCCCGTCACCGGCATGCTCAAACTCGGCCGCGGCTGCGCCGTGGAGTCCGAGGTGGACCTCTCCGGCCACTGGCTGGACGGGGACCGGCTGGAGATCGGCGCCGTGAAGGTCGGCGCGGGCGCCGTCGTCGGCACCCGCAGCATCCTCTTCCCCGGCGCCCGGGTCGGCAAGCGGGCCGAGGTGGCCCCCGGCTCCGCCGTGGTCGGCCAGATCCCGACCGGCCAGCGCTGGGCCGGAGCCCCCGCCGGGAAACTCGGCAAGGCCAAGCGGAACTGGCCCAAGGAACGCCCGCCGCGCGGTCTGCCCTGGCGCGCCGCCTACGGAGCGGCCGGGTTCTGCCTCACCTCGCTGCCCGTGCTCGCCGCCCTGCCCGCCCTCCTCGTGGCCACCCGGTTCGTGCCCGCCGACGCCGGAGCGGGCCGGGCCCTGGCCGGAGCGCTGCTCGCCGTGGTGCCGGGCGCGCTCGCCTTCGGGTTCGCGTACGCGGCCCTGATCCTGGTCTCCGTACGCCTCCTCAGCCTCGGACTGCGCACGGGCGTCCACCCCACGCACAGCAGGATCGGCTGGCAGGCCTGGACGGTCACCCAGCTCATGGACCTCTCCCGGGAAACCCTCTTCCCCCTGTACGCCGGGCTGATCACCCCGGTGTGGCTGCGGCTGCTCGGCATGAAGATCGGCCGGGGCGCCGAGGTGTCCACGGTGCTCGCGCTGCCGAGCCTGACCACCGTCGGCGAGGGCGCCTTCCTCGCCGACGACACCCTGACCGCCCCCTACGAGCTGGGCGGCGGCTGGCTGCGGATCGGCCACTCCGAGATCGGCCGCCGGGCCTTCCTCGGCAACTCCGGAATGACGGCGCCGGGCCGCTCCGTACCGGACGACGGGCTGGTCGGCGTCCTGTCCGCCACCCCGAAGAAGGCCAAGAAGGGCAGCTCCTACCTGGGCCTGCCGCCGGTCCGGCTGCCGCGGTCCACCGCCGACTCCGACCAGAGCCGGACCTACGATCCGCCCGCGCGGCTGCTGTGGGCGCGCGGGCTGGTCGAGCTGTGCCGGCTCGTCCCGGTGTTCTGCTCGGCCGCGCTCGGCGTCCTCACCGTGGCGGCGTTCTGCACGCTCGCCGGGGCGGACGGGCCCGGCGCGTGGGCGACCGCGCTGCTGTCCGGAGCGGTCCTGCTCACCGCCGGGGCGGCCGCGTGCGTGGTCGCGGCGGCCGCGAAATGGCTGCTGGTCGGCCGGCACCGGACGGGCGAGCACCCGCTGTGGAGCGGCTTCGTGTGGCGCAACGAGCTGGCCGACACCTTCGTCGAGGTGCTGGCCGTGCCCTGGCTGGTCGGCTCGGTGCCCGGTACCCCGGTGCTGTCCCTGTGGCTGCGCGCGCTCGGTGCCCGGATCGGCCGGGGCGTGTGGTGCGAGAGCTACTGGCTGCCCGAGACCGACCTGGTCACCCTGGGCGACGCGGTCAGCGTGAACCGGGGCTGCGTGTTGCAGACGCACCTCTTCCACGACCGGATCTTGAGGACGGATACTGTGGTCCTGCGTGAGGGCGCCACCCTGGGCCCGGGCGGAATCGTCCTGCCCGGGAGCACGGTCGGGGCCCGCAGCACACTGGGTCCCGCCTCCCTCGTGATGGCCGGGGAATCCGTTCCCGCCGACACCCGCTGGCTGGGCAACCCGATCGAGGCGTGGCGGTCCTGAACGAGGGGTCCGGGCCCGGCAGCGGGCTCCCGGTCCCGGCACCACCAGCACGTCGTACGAGCACAACGCAGGGAGCGGAAGCGGCAGTGAACGGCCAGAAGACAGCGGCATCGGACCCGTACTTTCCGGCCAACGGCGACCCCCGTTACCGCGTGCACCGGTACGAACTCGCTCTGGAGTACCGTCCCGGACCCAACCGGCTCGCCGGGACGGCCCGGCTCAGCGCGATCGCCGGGCGGGCGCCGCTCACCGAGTTCCACCTCAACCTGGCCGAGTTCAAAATAGGCCGGGTCCTGGTGAACGGCCGGGCGCCGCACTACAGCCACCGCGGCGGCAAGCTCCGCATCCGGCCGCCCAAGCCGCTGCCCGCCGGCGCCGCCTTCACCGTGGAGGTGCACTGGGCGGGCAACCCCACACCGGTGCGCAGCCCCTGGGGCGGGCTCGGCTGGGAGGAACTGACCGACGGCGCGCTGGTGGCCAGCCAGCCGGTCGGCGCCCCGACCTGGTACCCGTGCAACGACCGGCCCGCGGACAAGGCCTCGTACCAGATCTCGGTCAACACCCCCTCCGCCTACACCGTCGTCGCGGGCGGCCGGCTGCTCACGCGCACGACCCGTGCCTCCACGACCACCTGGGTGTACGAGCAGCCGGCGCCGACCTCCAGCTACCTGGTCGGCCTGTCCATCGGCATGTACCAGACGGTGCTGCTCGGCGACCCCGGGCTCGGCGGGGTCCCGCAGAGCGCCCACGTACCGGCGCACCTGCTGCCCCGGTTCTCCCGCGACTTCGCGCGGCAGCCCGCCATGATGCAGCTGTTCGAGGAGCTGTTCGGCCCCTATCCCTTCGGCGAGTACGCGGTGGTCGTCGCCGACGAGGAACTCGACGTACCGGTAGAGGCCCAGGGGCTCTCCCTGTTCGGCGCCAACCACGTGGACGGCGTACGCGGCTCCGAGCGGCTCATCGCCCACGAGCTCGCGCACCAGTGGTTCGGCAACAGCGTGACCATCGCCGACTGGCGGCACATCTGGCTCAACGAGGGTTTCGCGAAGTACGCGGAATGGCTCTGGTCGGAGCGCTCCGGCGGCCGCACCGCGCACGAACTGGCGGCCTCCGCACACCGCCTGCTGTCCGGTCAGCCGCAGGACCTCCTGCTGGCCGACCCGGGGCGCAAGCTGATGTTCGACGACCGCCTCTACCAGCGCGGCGGCCTCGCCGTGCACGCGATCCGCTGCGCGCTGGGGGACGGCCCGTTCTTCCGCATGCTGCGGGAGTGGGCCACCGTGAACCGCCACGGCGTGGTCACCACGGCCGGGTTCGCCGCGCACGCGGCACGCTTCGCGACCGGACCGCTGGAGGACCTGTTCCGTGCCTGGCTCTCCGAGCCGTCCCTCCCGCCGCTGCCCGCGCCGGCCGGGGCGCTGTAGAAACCCGTTGCCAGGAAACCGCAGGGCGGATTAGGTTCGCCCGAGCCGTCCATGACGATCAGGACCGGCCTCGTCGACGAGGAGGTGTGGAGCTCATGCGCACGAGTGCCCAGCAGGTGAGCCCGCGTACCGACCTCTGCCACCTCCTGACGACGGAGACACCTTGTCGCTCCGCATCACTCCACTGACCGACCCCGCACACGGGGCACACAGCCGACGCCTCGCCTGGCTGGCGTCCGATGCCGATTCCATCCCCCTGGGGACGGCCTTCCTGCGCCTGTTCGACGGCGGACAGGCGCACCTGGCCGAGCTGACCCTCCAGGTCCATCCCACGGAGCGCCGCCAGGGCGTCGGCTCCCGGCTCCTCGACGCCGCCGTGGCCGCCGCCCGGGACAACGCCCGACGCTGCGTCAGCGCGCAGGCCGAGGCCGGATCGCCCGGCGATCTCTTCCTGCCGGCCCACGGCTTCCGCAAGGTGCTCACCCTGAGGTTCGCCCGCTTGCCCCTGGCCGACGTGGACCTCGCCGCCCTCGCCGGGATCATCGGGCGTCCGCACCCCGGCTACCGGCTGGAGTCATGGGAGGGGACCGTCCCCGACGAGCTCGCCAAGACGTTCGCCGCCTCGCGCCGCGCCATGGACGACATGCCCATGGAAGACACCGACCACGGCACCACGCTCTGGGACGTGGACCGGGTCCGGGCCGCGGCCAAGGCCGTTCACGACCGCGGAGACCAGCTCCACACGGTCGTCGCCATCGACACGACCGACGGCTCCATCGCCGGGTTCACCGAACTCGTCGTCCCCGGCAACGGCAGGGGTGACGGCCAGCACTACGGCACCGCCGTGCTGCCCGAGCACCGCGGACACGGCCTCGGCCGGTGGATGAAGGCCGAGTCGATCCGACAGGCCCACGGGCGCCTCCCGGACCTCGGCGGCCTCCTGACCGACACCGCCGACAGCAACACGCACATGAGGCACATCAGCGACAGCCTCGGCTACGTGCCCACGCACACGACGGTCCAGTACCAGCTCGACCTGTAATCCATGGGGCGATTGCCTCCCCTCGGCACAGCGCCCCGCCCGGCCCGCCGCGCCCGGGTCGAAATCCGGGGTGTCGCGGGGGCCGGGCGGGGCGTGCGGGGGTGGCCGGGAGTCAGTACCTGAGTGCGGTGGCGACGGTGGTGCGGACCTCGCCCGAGAGCTTGTGGGTGCTGCGCGCGGTCGCGTCCTTGGACTGGCCGGCGGGCACGTCGGAGACGGTGACCACCACCGTGTCCAGCGGATTGCCGGAGGCGTCCTTGTAGTCGACCTGGACGGCGAACGACTTCGTCGACCCGTCGGTGTTGCGGGCCGTGACCGTCACGGCCGACAGCCCGTCCCCGTCGGTGGAGACGCTGCCGAGCGTCACCGCGTCCTTGGCGTCGACCCCGTCCTTGACCTCGTCCAGCTTCTTCTTCGCGGCCGCACTGGCCGAGTCGACCGCGTCGGCGGCCTGCGACTGGACCGAGGCGGCGGCCGAGGCCGCCTTGGACACCCCGGTCGACACGTCACCGTCGGAGTCGGAGCAGCCGGCCGTCGTGGCGAGCACCGCCGCTGCGAGCAGGGCGCCGCAGGCGCCGCGGATCCTCGTGGGGGTCAGGGGCATGTGACGCCCACCGAGGCCGCGACGAGGGTCTCGTCGAACTTCTGGATCTGGGGCTTCAGCTGGGTCAGCGCGTCGGACCCCGTGGTGTCGCCCGGCAGGTTCCCGAAGCCGGATTTGAGATCGCCGACGGCGGATCCCACCGCGGACTTCTTCGCGGCTCCCAGGTCCTTCAGGGAGGAGGAGACGTTGTCCCAGTCGGTCTGGACCGCGTCGACGGCGTCCTTGATCTGGTCCTTCGTCGCGGAAGCCGGGTCCAGCGCCGCCAGTTTGGCCTGGTCCGCCTTCAGGGTGGAGAGACCGGTGCAGAGCTCCGAGGCGGCCTGGGTCGCCTGCTCCTTGGGGCTCGGGTCGTCCGAGGAGCAGCCGGTGAGGAACAGGGCCGCGGCCGCGCCCAGGGCCGCGGCGATCGGGAGACGTTTCATGAAAATCCTTCCCCTTTCGGAACTTCTGGATAAAACCTGACATACAAACTAATGAGCTGCATCCGGGGGGAGTTCGGGCCGCCCGGCTTCCGCCGCCGATACGGCCTCGTCGACGGTGCGGTGCACCCCGCGCGCGCCCAGGTGACGGCCGAGCGGGTGCCGGGCCAGCTCCGCGGCGGCCGGCGAGCGCAGCCGCGCCAGGTGCAGGGCGAGGCCCCGGCGGCCGAGCTCCTCGCGGAGTTCCCCGAGGGTGTCCAGGACGGGAACGCCCAGCTGGTAACAGGCGGTCAGGTCCAGGACGACGGCCCGGGGCGCCACCGGGGACGTCCGCAGCTGCTCCAGCACGGCCAGCCGTACCCGGTTCACGTTGCCGAAGAAGAGGCTGCCGTCGGGGCGTACGACGAGGACGGCGGGGTCGACGGCGGCGTCCGCGTGACCGGCCGTGTCTCCGTACAGCCGGCTCCCGGGCAGCCGGCCGAGGACGGCCACGTTGCGCCGGCTCGCGGCGCCGACGAACAGCGCGAGGGAGAGCGCGACGGCGAGCAGCAGTCCGGGCAGCAGGTCGAAGAGGAGCACACCGAACAGGGAGGTGAGCGCCACCCACAGGCTGGGCCGGTCCAGGCGGAAGTAGCGGCGCAGTTCACCGACCCGCAGGAAGCCGCGTACGGCGAAGATGACGATGGCGCCGAGCACCGGCTCCGGCAGGTCCGTGAACAGCGGGGTGAGGAAGGCGCCGGTCAGCAGGATCAGCCCCGCCGCGATGAGCGAGACCATCGGGGTCCGGCCGCCCGCTCCGGCCGCGGCCGCGCTGCGCGAGGCGCTGCCGGAGACGACGAAACCGCGGAAGAACCCGACGGCGATGTTGCTGAGGCCGACGGCGGCCATCTCCCGGTCGGGGTCCACCTCCTGGCCGTGTTCCCGGGCGAAGCGGCTCGCGATGCTGAAGGCCTCGGCGAAGACCACCAGGGCCACGCCGAGGGCGCCGCCGAACAGTGCGATCCAGTCGGCGGCCGGGATGCCCGGCAGGTGGGGGACCGGCACGGCCGAGGGGATGTGACCGACGGTCTCGACGCCGTGGCCGTCGAGGTCGAGGGCCGCCGACAGGAGGAGGGCCGCCACCAGGACGATCAGGGAGGCGGGCAGGCGCGGTACGAAGCGCTCCAGCAGGAACAGCACGGCGAGCGCGCCCGCCCCGACGGCCAGGGTGACCAGGGACCAGTGGGGGGCTCCGGACAGTACGGTCCACAGCCGCTCGAAGAAGTTGCCGTCACCGCCCGGCACGCCGACGAGCTTCGCGGCCTGCCGCACGACGATGGTCAGCGCCATGCCGAACAGGAAGCCGACCAGGGCCGGTTCGGCGAGGAAGTTGGTCAGGAACCCGAGCCGGGCCAGCCCGGCCGCCAGCAGCACCGCGCCGACGATCACCGCGAGGGCGGCCGACAGGCCGACGGCGTCCTGCGGGGAGGGGCTGACGGCCGAGACGGTGGCGGCCGACAGGACGGCCGCCGCGGAGGTGGCCCCGATGAGCAGGAAGTGGGAGCGGCCCAGCAGCGCGTACACGAGGAGGGCCACCGGGGCCGCGTAGAACGCGTTCTGCGGGGGGACCCCGGCGATCTGCGCGTAGGCCACGCACTCCGGCACGATCAGTGCCCATGCGGTGAGGGCCCCCAGCGTGTCGCCCCGCAGCCATCGGCCGCGGTAACGGCGCAGCCAGGGGGGTACGAGGCCGTTCGCGGCCTTGGCGTCGGGTCCTGCCGTCCGCGGAACGCTCACCGCGCGGGTCCTTTCCTCGGCTCGGCGGAAAATCCGCACGGGGCGGCGAAGCACCGCCGTGGCCCGGGACCGGGGGAGGAGCCCCCGGCCCAGGGCCACGGCGTCGGTTCGGGGTGTGGGTCCTCAGGCCGCGAAGACCTCGCGGAGCTGCTGCTCCTGCGTGCCGGAGAGGTTGGAGCGGATCAGCTGCGCCTGCCCGCCGGGGAAGGCGCCGCGCACCCGCTCGACGACCGCGTC
Source organism: Streptomyces sp. NPDC058401 (assembly GCF_042722885.1). NCBI lineage: Bacteria > Bacillati > Actinomycetota > Actinomycetes > Kitasatosporales > Streptomycetaceae > Streptomyces > Streptomyces sp. NPDC058401. The sequence continues at coordinate 77,986 of NZ_JBHXKA010000021.1, read as the reverse complement.
GGAGGAGAGCAGGAACAGGGCGGAAGTGCCGGGCTTCACCTCGGACTTCACCTCGTCGATGAACTGGTCGTCGATGCCGACGTCGGACAGCGATCCGCCGATGGCTCCGGCCGCCGCACCCACGGCGGCGCCGAGCAGCGGTACGAAGAACAGGAGCCCGAAGAGCATCCCCCAGAAGGTGCCGGAGAGCGCGCCGGCTCCCGTGAGGCTGTTCAGCTGCCGGGTCTTCGGCTTCTTGGCGTCTTCGCGCCAGGTGACGACCGCCGCGTCGTGCACCTGTATCAGCTGCTCCTTCTGCAGGGCGAGCAGGGCGGACTCCGCCTGCTGCGCCCCCTCGGGAGTGGCGAACTTCCAGACGGTGAGAGTGGTGGATGCCACGTAACGCTCCAGTTCCTGGACGGTGTTGCCTGCCGTCCAGTACAACCCACAATCGGACAATTGACCACAATTAGCATAATCGTGACTCTTTGTCATGTGTCGACCCGTCAGCGTCATTCGCCCGTTCGGCCGAACTCGGCTGTCCGGCCGGGCGGCCGGGAGCCGCGCGTGTCCCATTTCACCGTCCGACATGTGGGAAGGCGTGCCCGTTCCCCGGTCGCCCGCCCTACTGTGGGCCTCGCAGCTGGTTCGCCCCCGTCCGCCAGGCGGGATGCGTCGTAAGAGGGAACCCGGTGGGAATCCGGGACTGCCCCGCAGCGGTGAGCGGGAACGACCGCCGTCATACGCACTGGGACCGGAACCGGTCCTGGGAAGCGACGGCCAGTAGGTGCGGACCTTCGTGGTCCGCGAGCCCGCGAGTCCGAAGACCTGCCCGTTGCCCGTGCGCGATCGACCGCGCACGGTTTCCCGGTGACCTCGTGGGCGGGTCGGCGTGCACCTCAGGCGGATCCTCCCGTCGCGTACCCAGCCGTACGCGACCCCGGCGGTCCGCCCGTTCCGGCACCCTTCGCCTCCGCGACCCGTCACCGGGTTCATGGAGACACGCTCGCGAAGGAGAGTTCCGTGACCACCGAGTCCGCAGCCGCAGCCACGCCGGCACCCGCAGCCACGCCGGCCGCCACGCCCGTACGGGCCACCGTGTACGGCCATCCCCGCCAGGGGCAGAACCGGGAACTGAAGAAGGCGGTCGAGGGCTACTGGAAGGGCCGCGTCAGCGCCGAAGCCCTCCGGGACACCGCCCGCGACCTGCGCCGGACCCACTGGGCCCAGCTCGCCGAGGCCGGCATCACCGAGGTCCCGACCGGAGACTTCTCGTACTACGACCACGTCCTGGACACCACCGTCATGGTCGGCGCGATCCCCGACCGCCACCGTGCCGCCGTCGCGGCGGACGCCCTGGACGGCTACTTCGCGATGGCGCGCGGCACCCAGGACGTGGCCCCGCTCGAAATGACCAAGTGGTTCGACACCAACTACCACTACCTGGTCCCCGAACTCGGCCCCGACACCTTCTTCACCGCCGAACCCGACCGGCAGGTCGCGCAGTTGAAGGAGGCCCTGGCCCTCGGCCACACGGCCCGCCCGGTGCTGGTCGGACCGGTGACCTACCTCCTCCTCGCCAAGCCCGCACCCGGCGTGGCCGCCGGCTTCGAGCCGCTCGCCCTGCTCGACCGGCTGCTGCCCGTCTACGTCCGGGTCCTCGCGGAACTGCGCGCGGCGGGCGCCGCATGGGTCCAGCTCGACGAACCGGCCCTGGTCCAGGACCGCACCCCGGCCGAACTGAACGCGGCGGCCCGCGCCTACCGCGAGCTCGGCGGCCTCACCGACCGCCCCAAGCTGCTCGTCGCCTCCTACTTCGACCGGCTCGGCGACGCCCTGCCCGTCCTCGCGAAGGCGCCCGTGGAGGGACTCGCCCTCGACTTCACCGACCGGGCCGCCGCCAACCTCGACGACCTCGCCGCCGTCGGCGGCGTCCCAGGCAAGCGCCTGGTCGCCGGCGTGGTCAACGGCCGCAACATCTGGATCAACGACTACCAGAAGTCACTGACCACGCTCGGCACCCTGCTCGGCCTCGCGGACCGGGTCGACGTGGCCGCCTCCTGCTCCCTGCTGCACGTCCCGATCGACGCCGACGCCGAGCGGGACATCGATCCGCAGATCCGGCGCTGGCTCGCCTTCGCCCGCCAGAAGACCACCGAGATCAGCACGCTGGCCCGCGGACTGGCCCGCGGAACCGACGCGATCGCGGCCGAACTCGCCGCGAACCGGGCCGACCTGGCCTCCCGTACCGCCTCCCGGATCACCCACGACCCGGCCGTCCGCGCCCGCACCGCCGCGATCACCGAGGCCGACGGCCACCGCGCCCAGCCCTACGCCGAACGCGCCGCCGCCCAGCGCACCCACCTCGGCCTGCCGCTGCTCCCCACCACCACCATCGGCTCCTTCCCGCAGACCACGGAACTGCGCACCGCCCGCGCCGACCTGCGCGCCGGACGCATCGGGACGGAGGCCTACGAGGAGCGCATCCGGGCCGAGATCCGCGAGGTCGTCTCCTTCCAGGAGAAGACGGGCCTCGACGTGCTCGTGCACGGGGAGCCCGAACGCAACGACATGGTCCAGTACTTCGCCGAGCAGCTCACCGGCTACCTCGCCACGCAGCACGGCTGGGTCCAGTCCTACGGCACCCGCTACGTCCGCCCGCCCGTCCTCGCCGGGGACATCTCCCGCCCCGACCCGATGACCGTCCGCTGGACCGCGTACGCCCAGGCGCAGACGGCCAAGCCGGTCAAGGGCATGCTCACCGGCCCGGTCACCATGCTCGCCTGGTCCTTCGTACGCGACGACCAGCCCCTCGGCGAGACCGCGCGCCAGGTCGGACTCGCGCTCCGCGACGAGGTCGACGACCTGGAGGCGGCCGGCACTTCGGTCATCCAGGTCGACGAGCCCGCCCTGCGCGAAACGCTGCCGCTGCGCGCCGCCGACCACGCCGAGTACCTGGCGTGGGCCACCGAGTCCTTCCGCCTCACCACCAGCGGCGTCCGGCCGGACACCCAGATCCACACCCACATGTGCTACGCGGAGTTCGGGGACATCGTCGAGGCCATCGAGCACCTCGACGCCGACGTCATCAGCCTGGAGGCGGCCCGCTCCCACATGCAGGTCGCCGACGAGCTCGCCGGCGCGGGCTACCCGCGCGAGGTCGGCCCCGGAGTCTGGGACATCCACTCGCCCCGCATCCCCTCGGCCGGGGAAGCGGCGGCCCTGCTGCGCAAGGGACTCGGGGCGATCCCCGCGGAACGGCTCTGGGTCAACCCCGACTGCGGTCTGAAGACCCGAGGCTGGCCCGAGACGAGGGCCTCCCTGGAACACCTCGTCGAGGCGGCCCGCCGGGTGCGCGCGGAGCTCTCCCCGAACGCCTGATCCCGGTAGGGCGGCAGGACGGCCGGCACACGGGAGGACCGGGTGCCGGCCGTCCGGCGTCAGTGCACGGGCACGGCGGAAGCGGGCTCCCCTTCCTTGACCTCGTCCCGGTCGGGGCGGCCGATGTGGTTGAAGGCGAGGTTGAGCAGGACCGCGGCGACACAGCCGGTGCTGATGCCGGAGTCGAGGATGATGCGCATGCTCTCGGGGAAGCCGTGGTAGAAGCCCTCGCTGGCCATGGGGATCACGCCGATGCCGAGGCTGATGGCGACGATGAGGACGTTGTCACCGCGTTCGAGGCCTGCCTGGGCGAGGGTCTGGATGCCGCTGGCGGCCACCGTGCCGAACAGGGCGAGGCCGACGCCGCCGAGGACGGGCTGCGGTACGAGGGAGACGACCGAGGCGAGGAACGGGCACAGGCCCAGCAGGATGAGGATGCCGCCGCTCGCGGCCACGACGTAGCGGCTGCGGACCTTGGTGATGGCGACCAGGCCGACGTTCTGCGCGAAGGCGCTGGCGGCGAAGCCGTTGAAGACCGGGCTCAGCGCGGTGCCCAGGCCGTCCGCGCGCAGCGCCGCGGCGAGGGTCCTCTCGTCCGCGGGCTTGTCGACGATCTGGCCGAGGGCGATCACGTCGGCCGTGCTCTCGGTCATCGACACGATCATCACGATCATCATGGAGACGATCGCGGCGACGGCGAACTGCGGAGCGCCGAAGTGGAACGGCGTGGGGAAGCCGATCACGTCGGCGTCGGTGACGGCACTGAAGTCCGCGAGTCCGAGGGGGAGGGCGATCAGGGTGCCGGCGAGGAGTCCGAGCAGGATGGATATCTGCTTGAGGAAGCCGCGCAGCACCCTGCGGAGCACCACGGTGATCAGCAGGGTCGCCGCGGCGAGGCCGATGTACTTGACGTCCCCGTAGTCCTCGGCGCGCGGGTTGCCGCCCTGGGCCCAGTTGAAGGCGACGGGCAGCAGGGACAGCCCGATCAGCGTGATCACGGTGCCGGTGACGACGGGCGGGAAGAACCGGATGAGCTTGCAGAACCAGGGGGCGAGCAGGAAGCCGAACACCCCGGCCACGATCACCGCGCCGTAGATCACGGGCAGTGCGTTCTCGGGGCCCTCGGCCTTGGCGATGGCCAGCATCGGGGCCACGCCGGCGAAGGAGACGCCGTTGACGAAGGGGAGGCGTGCGCCGATGTTCCAGAAGCCGAGCGTCTGCAGCAGGGTGGCGATGCCGGCGGCGAAGAGGCTGGCGCTCATCAGGAACGCGATCTCGCTCTGGCCCAGTCCCACGCCGATGCCGACGACCAGGGGCGGGGCGACGACACCGGCGTACATGGCCGCCACGTGCTGGAGCCCGGCGCCGAGGAGCTTTCCGAACGGCAGGGTCTGGTCGACGGGATGCTTCGCGGCGGGGGCCCCGGCGGGGGCCGCGGCCGGGTCCGGCGCGGGGGGAGGGGTGGAACCGGGCGTGGCGGTGGGCGACATGGAAGGTACCTCCAGGACTGCTGTGGCACGGCGTTCGCCGGGGGAGGGGCGCGCCGGGGCGCGGCCGAAGCCTCGGGGGGCCGTGTGGACCGGTGCGATGACGCAGTCGAGCGGGCGACAGGAGGGCCCGGGGGCGAGGGCATGGAGGTGCCCTGGGAAACGGGGAAGGGGAGAGTTGCCCGAACCGGGGTGCCGTGGGGTGAGCGAGCCCCGACGGCCCTGCCGAAGACTGCATGAACGGATCATCCACGATGCGGAAAGCAGTTTCCGTATGGCTGGGTGGCTCTAGTGCCTCACGCGGCGGGGACCGTGTCAAGACCCGGGATCCGGGAGGCGGGCGGAGTCAGGCTCCCCGGGGGCGCAGCTGCTGCCACAGCTGCTCGTCGATCCGGTCGAGGAAGGCCAGGGCCTCGCGCTCTACGGCTTCGGCGGCGGTGCCCGTCCGGCCGTGGTTGTCGATCCGCTGGTACTCCAAGTGGAGCCGCTCCAGGGCCCGGTGGACCTCCGCCGGCTCCACGGGCACGATCTTCGCGACGGGGCGCACGTAGTTCGGCCACCACCCGGTGACCGCCTCGCGCAGCAGTACGCGCAACTGCCCCGTCCTGCCGCACGCCCCGACGTAGCAGGCGGGCGGCGGCCTGAGCACCTCGAACAGCGCCTGGGTCTGCCGCCCCGACCCGCGCCAGCGGTTGCGCCGCTCCGCCTCGGCGTAGCGGTCGCGGGTCATGCCGACGCCCGTGGCGGCCTGCTCCACCGTCAGTCCGAGGAGCGTCCGGCACTGCAGGAGCGTGGCCGGTGCGCCGAGCAGATCGCCCGGCGCACACCACAACGCGGCGGCCAGCGCCTTGATCTGATGCCCCGTCGGTACGAGCGTCCCCTGCTCCCAGGCCGCGAGCGTGCCGGGGTGGAGCGGGTGCCCCTGGAAGGCCGATACGGCCCAGGCGACCTGGCCGTGCGTGAGGCCGAGCCGCTCGCGCACGGCTGCGGCTCGGCGGGGGTCCAGCGGGGGATAGGGGGATATTTCGCCCTCGGAAGGTCGGTGGAGATCGCCGTGGAGATCGTCTTGGGTTGGCATAGCCGCACACCGTAGGGCGGCGGGGCGCCCCAGCCAAGGCCGGAGGCCCCGGTCAACGGTGATTGTGCGTACATCCAAAGAATCGAAGGAATCGATTCGACCCCCTGGAGGAGTTGACGGCCGGGGGGTCGGTTCGTAGGGTCGCAGTCGTCCACAGTGGAAAGTAAATTCCGCAATGAGGAATCCGCTCGTTCCCCGTACCCCGGAAACCGGCACGATTCCCGTCTCCCTCCGGGCAAGTCCGTCCACTTGTCCGGCTCTTCCGGCCGTGCTTCGCCCCCGACCGTCCCCGCCGCCCGCCGGCCGGGAGGTCTCTCGGAGGGACTCTCCCTTTTGCGCTCCCCAACGCTCTTCCCGCACGAACGCCCCGCTCCGCCCCTCCCCGTCCACCCCGCGGACGAGGTGCTGCCCGCACGGCGGATGGTCCCCGCCGCCCTGCAGCACGTGGCCAGCATGTACGCCGGCCTCGCCGCGCCGCCGCTGATCATCGGCGGCGCCCTCGGCCTGACCGCGGCGCAGCTCACCGCGCTGCTCGCCGCGAGCCTGCTGGTCGCGGGCCTGACCACCGTGGCCCAGACGCTCCGCTTCTGGGGCGTCGGGGCCGGGCTGCCCGTCACCAACGGCGTCTCCTTCGCCGTGGTGTCCCCGGTGCTGGCCGCCTCCGTGTCACGGGGGCAGGACACCCTGCCCCTCGTGTTCGGCGCCACCCTCGTCGCCGGGGCCGTCTGCTTCCTCCTGGCCCCGGCCTTCTGCCGGCTCCTGCGCTTCTTCCCGCCCGTCGTCAGCGGTTCCGTCATCACACTGGTCGGCCTGTCGCTGCTGCCGGTGGCCGGGGAATGGGCCCGGGGCGGCGACCCCGGATCCTCCGGCTACGGCTCGCCGTCCAACCTGGCACTCGCCGCCGGAACCCTCGCCTTCACGCTGCTCCTGCACCGGCTCCTCAGCGGACGCTTCCTCCAGCGGGTGGCCATCCTGCTCGGCCTCATCGCGGGCACGGCCGCCGCGGTGCCGATGGGCAAGGTCGACTTCCAAGCCCTGTCCCAGGCACCGCTGTTCGCACTCCCGGAACCGTTCGCCTTCGGCGCCCCGCAGTTCGAGGTGCCGGTCATCGCCACCATGCTCGTCATCATGCTCGTCTCCATGACGGAATCCACCGCCTCCCTGATCGCGGTGGGTTCGGTCGTCGACCGCCCGGTCGACCCCCGCGTCATCGCGGGCAGTCTGCGCGCCCAGGGGCTGGGCACCGCACTCGGCGGCGTCCTGGGCGCCTTCGTGAGCACCGCCTACGCGCAGAACGTCGGACTGGTCGCCATCAGCCGCATCCGCAGCCGGTACGCGGTCACCCTGTGCGGAGCGATCCTGGCCCTCATGGGCCTCGTGCCGGTCCTGGGCTCGCTCGTCGCGCTCGTGCCACTGCCCGTGCTCGGCGGGGCCGCCGTCGTCTTCTTCGGCTCGATCACCGTCGCCGGGATCCGGACCCTGACCAAGGCCTCCCTGGCCACCGGGCACAACGGCATCATCGTGTCCGTCGCCCTCGCCTTCGGTCTCTTCCCCGTCGCATCGGCCGACTTCTACGAGCGGCTCCCCGCGCCCGTCGCCCTGGTCCTGGGGTCGGGCATCACGGCGGGATGCCTCGTCGCCGTCCTCCTCAACCTGCTCCTGAACCACTTCGGCCGGGGCAGCGAGGCCAACGAGAGTCACGTACCCGCCGCCCACGTCAACGCCTTCGACGGCATCGGCAGCGCGCACGCGACGGGGGGCGGGGCCCACCGCACCTCGGGATGAGGCCGCCGGCGGGCCCACCGGTCAACCGGCTTCGGGCGCGGGCCAGGTGAGCGGGTACCGCTCGCGCCCGGACCGGTCGACCCAGTGGAGCCGGTCCCGTACGACCCCGCGCCGGCTCTCCGGGGCCCGCTCCGCCAGCCTGCCCAGCAGGTCGTGCATCCTGCGCAGGGCCATCGGGGAGCCGGCGGCGGCGTAGAGGAGGTCGTCGACGGCCGTGCGCAGGTACCGCTCCCAGTCCGGCACGGGAACGGTCACCCGCAACCGGCCCGCCGCATCGGTGAAGTGACCGACGCTCAGCTCGCGGCCGGCGAGGAGGGTCAGCAGGTCTTCGATGCGGTCCAGGCTCTCCACCGCCGTGGCCGGATCGTTGACGGCCGGGGAGAGGGCGCGCAGCGCGATGTCGGCCAGGAGCCTGAAGGGCAGGTCGGGGTCCTGGTCGAAGGTGCGCTCGACTCCGGTCTCCAGCGCGCCGCGCAGCACCGCCTCGGACACGTCGCCGCCGGTCACCTCGGCGAGCGTCATGCCCCGGGACACCGTCGTTCCCGGGGGGACGAGGAAGGCGATGGAGCAGTCGCGCTCCCGCGCCGCGCCGACCAGGGCGCGTACGTCGATCTGCTGCACCACCACCGCCGGCCCGGACCACAGGACGGCGGTGGCCCCGGCCGCCGCGGGCGGTGAGGCCGCGTCCGCGCCCGGGTCGTACGGCCGTACGTACAGGTCGTCGAACAGCCGGTGCGCCCGCGTGGCGATCGCGGTCAGGGAATGGCCGAGCTGGATCGACTGGAACGCCCCCGTCTGCAACGACCGCATGAGGGCGAGCGCGATCAGGGTGAACACCATGGCGGTGCCGGGAACGAGGGTCGAAACGGTCGCCTTGCGCGCACCGACGGCCAGCCCCGAGGTGATGCTGAAGACGAACACGCCGACGGTGAAGGCGAACGCGCGCCACACGATCGGGTCGTCCCGGAAGAGGCCGAGGCGCGGAGTGAAGGTGGTCGCGGAGAACTGGACGACCAGGAACAGCATCGAATAGATGATGCTCACCAGGCTGATGACACCGAATCCGAGGGTGAACAGGAGCGTCACCACGGGTCCGGCGTCCACCTGGGGACCCAGCGAGATCCTCGGGACCAGCACCCCCAGGGCCAGCCCGGCGACCGCACAGACGAGCTGGGCCAGATCCCTGCGCATCGCGCGCCGGGGACGGTGGAACGACGAGCCCCGCCCGCGCCGCCGCTCCCGTGCCCGGATGTGCCCGGGGCCGTCAGCCGAGCCGGACATCCAGCCACCTCCAGGTCCCGGTCGAACGCACCCTTCCGATGAGGATGCAACCACGGGAGCCGCGAGAGCGGGCGGCGAAATGCCGGATGTATGGCATTTCGGGGAGTCGCGGTGCCCGCTGGACGGCGGGCCGCGGGCCCGGGTCCCCGCACCTGAGGGTGCGGGGACCCGTCGTTCACGCCCTGCGCAGGGCGGAGCGGCCCGCGAAGCGGGCCGAGGAGCCCAGCTCCTCCTCGATCCGGATCAGCTGGTTGTACTTGGCCGTCCGGTCGGAGCGGGAGAGCGAGCCGGTCTTGATCTGCCCGCAGCCGGTCGCCACCGCCAGATCCGCGATGGTGGTGTCCTCCGTCTCGCCCGAGCGGTGCGATATGACGGCCGTCCAGCCCGCCCGGTGGGCCGTGGTGACGGCGGCCAGCGCCTCGGTCAGGGTGCCGATCTGGTTGACCTTGATCAGGATCGAGTTGCCGGCGCCGGTGGCGATGCCTTCGCGCAGCAGCGTCTCGCTGGTGCAGAACAGGTCGTCGCCGGTGAGCTGGCAGCGGTCGCCGACGCGCGCGGTCAGCTCGCGCCAGCCCTCCCAGTCGTTCTCCGCCATCGGGTCCTCGATGGAGAGGATCGGGTAGGAGTCGATCAGCTTGACCAGGTAGTCGACGTTCTCCGAGGAAGTGCGCCGCACCCCCTCGCCCGCGTAGTCGTAGACCCCGTCGCGGAAGAACTCGGACGAGGCGGGGTCCATGATCAGGCCGATGTCGGTGCCCGGGCGGTAGCCGGTCCGCTCGATGGCGGCCATCATGAAGTCGAGCGCCTCTTCGGCGGTGCGCAGCGCGGGCGCGAAGCCGCCCTCGTCGCCGACCCCGGTGGAGTGGCCGGCGGCCAGGAGGTCGCGGCGCAGGGTGTGGAACACCTCGCTGCCCATGCGGAGGGCTTCGGCGAAGGTGTCCGCGCCCACGGGCGCGATCATGAACTCCTGGAAGTCCAGCGGATTGTCGGCGTGGGCTCCGCCGTTGACGATGTTCATCATCGGCAGCGGCAGGAGGTGCGCGCCGTCGCCGCCGAGGTAGCGGTAGAGGGGGCGGCGGTGGGCCGCCGCGGCGGCCTTGGCGGCGGCGAGGGAGACGCCGAGGACCGCGTTGGCACCGAGCCGGGACTTCGTGGGGGTGCCGTCCAGGGCGATCAGGGCGGCGTCGAGGCCGGCCTGGTCCGATGCGTCCCGGCCGCGCACGGACGCGGCGATCTCCCCGTTGACGTGGGCCACGGCCTGGTCGACGCCCTTGCCGTGCCAGCGCGCGGAGTCCCCGTCGCGCAGTTCCACGGCCTCCCGGGCCCCGGTGGAGGCGCCCGAGGGAACGGCCGCGCGCCCCAGGGATCCGTCCGTGAGGACGACGTCGACCTCGACCGTGGGGTTGCCCCGGCTGTCGATGATCCGGCGGGCGGTGACGGTCTCGATGGTGGCGTCGATGTTTCCGACTGTCCCTGCGGACATGGTGGTTCCTCCCCGTCGTGCGTGTCGTGGCCCCGGCTGCGACAGCGCTGGCGCTGAGCCCGACAGGGAAAACCCTACAGCAATGCTGTTCAGTTTGGCTGAACAGCATTGCTGTGATGGTCATCTACGGCATTCATGCTGATCAGCGGGGTAAAGTGCCTCATGCTCACCTCGGAAGCCGCCGCCATCGCCGCAGAACTGCGTACTGCGATGGGCAAGCTGACCCGGCGCGTCAAACACGAGGACCGCATCCCGCTGGGCCAGGTCGCGGTGCTCGGCACCCTCGACCGCGAAGGCGCCATGACCACCAGCGACCTCGCCGCCGACCAGCGCGTACGCCCCCAGTCGATGGCCCGGGCGGTGGGGCTCCTCATGGACCAGAACCTGATCACGCGCAGGGCTCACCCCACGGACGGCCGCAAGTCGCTGGTCGAGCTGTCGGACGCGGGCCGGGCCGCCCTCGAAGCGGAGCGCGGCCGCAGGGCGGGCTGGCTGGCCCAGGCCATCGAGGCCGAACTCACCGACGAGGAACGCTCGGTCCTGGCGCGGAGCGCCACCCTGCTGGAACGGCTCGCCACCCGCTGAAGGTCGACCCGCTGAAGGCCGTCCCGCTGAAGCCCGTCCCGCTAAAGCTCGTCCCGCTTCGGCGGCGTCGCCGGGTCCGGCTCGGCGAGGTGGGTGTCCATGGCGGCGTTCAGATCGGTCACGAACCGCTCGAACTGTTCCAGGAGCCGTGGCGGGTACGGGGACATCGTCGCATCGAGGCGGCCGGCGAGCGGGCCGAAGAACTCGTCCGCCCGCTCCTGGATGTGCGGGCCGCCGCGCAGGGTGACGACGCGCCGGTCGGAGTGCTCGCGGGTGCGGGTGATGTGCCCGGCCGCTTCGAGGCGGTTCAGCAGCGCGGTGGTGGCGCCCGTGGACAGGGAGATGCGCTCGCTCAGCCGGGCCGGTGACAGCGGGGTTCCGCGTTCTTCGGCGGCGGCGATCTCCAGCACCGCGGTCGCGTCGGTGGAGTGCAGGCCCAGCCAGGCCGCGAAGCGCCGGCTGAGCTCGGCGTAGTGCCCGCCGTAGATCCGCAGCCCTTCCATCAGCCGCTCGCGCCGCGCCGCGACATCGTCGGCCATCGCTTCCGCCACCGGGTCCGCCCCTCTTCTCTGCTGCTTCTCTCCTGCCGGGCGTCCAGGTGGGCGGCCCTTTGACAACCTACCTCCATCACTTTACCTTCATGGTGGAATTACTTCACCATGGAGGTATCTGGCGTGCGTGACCCGTCCCCCACCCCTGACGAGACGACCGAGCCCTACCGGTGGCGGTGGCTGATCCTGGTGGTGATGATCGTCGCGGAGATCATGGATCTCCTGGACGCCTCGATCGTCAACGTCGCCGGACCGGCCCTGGAGGAGTCCCTCGGCGCCGGTTCCGTCGGACTCCAGTGGGTGATCGGCGGCTACGCCCTCACCCTGGGCGCCGGGCTCGTGCTCGGCGGCCGGCTCGGCGACCGCTACGGCCGGCGCCGGATGTTCCTCATCGGCCTGGCGGCCTTCACCGCCAGTTCGCTGCTGTGCGCGATCGCGCCGAACATCGAGTCGCTGATCGCCTTCCGCCTGCTGCAGGGCACCGCCGGAGCGATGCTGCTGCCCCAGGGCCTGGGGCTGCTGCGGGAGAACTTCTCCGGCCCCGAGCTCACCAAGGTCTTCGCGATCTTCGGACCCGTCCTGGGCCTGGGCGGCATCATCGGCCCGGTCCTGGGCGGCTTCCTCATCGAGGGCGACTTCTTCGGCCTGGGCTGGCGGTCGGTGTTCCTGATCAACCTGCCCATCGGAATCGCGGCGCTGATCATCGCCGCGAAGTTCGTGCCCAGGAAGGCGGGTGACCGTACGGTACGGGTCGACCTGACCGGCGCCGCCCTGGTCGTGGTCTCCTGCGCCCTGCTGGTGCTGCCGCTCAACCAGGGGCAGGAGAACGGCTGGCCGCTCTGGACCTGGCTGTCCATGGCCGCCTCGGCGATCGGTTTCGCCCTCTTCGCCCTCCAGCAGCGCCGCACGGCCGCCGCGGGCCGCGAGCCGCTGGTGACCCCTGGCCTGCTCCGCAAGCCCGCATTCACCGTCGGCCTCGGCGGCATCGCCCTGTTCTTCGGCGGACTGATCGGCACCCAGCTCGTACTGACCCTGTTCCTCCAGATCGGCCGGCACTTCAGCGCCGGTGAGGCGGGACTGGGCAACCTGCCCCTCGCCGTGGGAACCGCGATCGGCGGCGCCATCAGCGGCGCGTTCCTCGCCGACAGGATCGGCCGCAAGGTGCTGCAGATCGGACCGCTGGTCCAGCTGGCCGGCGCGGCCGTGCTCTGGTTCGAGCTCGACGGCCTCGACGCCGACTCGTTCTCGATCTGGGACGTCGTTCCCGGCACGGCGGTGGCGGGCATCGGCGCGGGCATGGTGATCGCCGCCCTGTTCAGCTTCATCCTCGCCGCGGTCGACGACGACGAGATCGGTTCCGCCTCCGGGGTCCTGTCGGCCGTGCAGGCCGTCGGCGGCTCCATCGGCGTCGCGGTCTTCGGCTCGGTGTTCTTCGCCCAGGCCAAGACCGGTGACTTCACCGGCGGATTCCACCGCGCGCTGATCGTTCAGGCGTGCCTGCTGACGGCGTTCCTCGCGATCACCTTCCTGCTGCCCAAGGAGGGGCGCCCCGACGACCAGCACGGCACCGCCACCGAGCCCGCCGTCGAGCCCGCCACCGGATCCGACGCGCAGCAGCACCTCACCGTGTGAATCGCCCCCGAGGTGCGGCGCGGGGGGCCTAGACGGGAGCGGGCGGCAGTACGCCGGCTCTGGCGGCGGCCGCGCACACGCGGCGCAGCAGGTAGCCCAGCTGGGCGCGCTCGCCCTTGGTCAGGGACGCGAGCAGCGTGTCGTGTACGGAGTCCAGTTCCTCGTACATCGTCGTCAGAGCCTGGCTGCCGGCGGGGGTGAGGGCCACCACCTCGTGCCGGCCACCCAGGGTGACGACCATCTCCCGGACCAGGCCCTGCCCGAGGAGGTCCTCGATCACCTGCGCGACGGTGGCCGGCGGTACCTGGAGCTGCTCGGCCAGATCGAGCCGGGCGTGCGGTCCCAGACCGTCCAGTGTCCGCAGGACCCTCTGATGGGCGGGGCCCAGGACGCGTGCACCGGGACGCCCGGCGGTCAGTACGTCAACGGCCCGGCCCGCCTCGGCGAGCAGGTACGCGATCTCCTCCGAGGGGCCCGCGGATCCGCTCCCTCTGTCGTACACGTCGTATCCAATCGCCGGGCCGTGGGTTTCCTCGGCCCGGGACACGCGACGTGCGGTGTCGGTGGCGTCGTACCGCGAGAAGGAGGGCCGGGTGCCTTCGGCTCGGGCTGGGGACAGCCTTCCGGTTCCGGGCGGGCGAGGTGGACCTGATCTCACCCTACGTGGCCCGGGGTGAGCGGTCTACATGGATGTCGTCGGGCGGGGCCCGCTCCCCGGTGAGGCCGGGGTGATCAAACCCGTCTCGTAGGCCGCGATCACCGCCTGCGCGCGGTCGCGGAGCCGGAGCTTGGCGAGGATGCGGGCGACGTGCGTCTTCGCCGTGGCCTCGCTGACGTGGAAGCGGCCGGCCAGTTCGGCGTTGCTCAGACCGCGCGCCAGGGCTTCGAGGAACTCCAGTTCGCGCGGGGTGAGCGCCGACAGGTCCCGGTGGAGGGGCGCGGCACGGTCGTCGGCGGAGGCGAAGCGTTCGACCAGGCGGCGGGTGATGGCCGGGGCCAGGAGGGCGTCGCCGGAGCGCACCAGACGGACCGCGGCCGCCAGGTGCTCGGGGGTGACGTCCTTCAGCAGGAAGCCGCTCGCCCCGGCGCGCAGGGCGGCGTACACGTACCGGTCGAGGTCGTAGGTCGTGAGGATGACGATCCGGGGCGCGGGGCCCTCGTGCCCGAGGATGCGGCGCGTGGCCTCCAGGCCGTCGGTGCCGGGCATCCGGACGTCCATCAGGACCACGTCGGGCAGGGTGCGCCGGACCACGGCGACCGCCTCTTCGCCGTCGGCGGCCTCACCGACCACCTCGATGCCGTCGGCGGCGAGGATCATCCGGAAGCCGGTACGGACCAGGGCCTGGTCGTCGACGACCACCACGCGCGGTGCCTCGGTCACGAACCCTCCACGGGGATGACGGCGCGGACCCGGAAACCTCCGCCGGGCCGGGGGCCCGTGTGCAGGCTACCGCCGTAGAGCGCGAGCCGTTCGCGCAGGCCGGCCAGACCGCGGCCGCCGCCCGGACCCGGGGGCCGGGCGCGGCCCCCGCTGTCGGTCACCTCCACCCGCAGCTCCCCGGGCGCGTACTCCACCAGGACCGACACGCTCGCGCCCGCGGCATGCCTGACCGCGTTGGTCAGTGCCTCCTGAACGACCCGGTACGCGGCCAGGTCCACACCCCCCGCAAGCGCGGCCGGGACGCCGCGGACCGTCAGTTCCACCGGCACGCCGCCCTCGCGTACCCCTTCGGCCAGCTCCGGCAGCCGGTCCAGACCGGGCTGCGGCGCGAGATCGGCACCGGCGGCCGGGTCGGGGCCCTCGGAGGTCATGGTGAGCAGGCCCATCACGTGGCGCAGTTCCGACATCGCCGACCGCCCGGCGGCCTCCACCGCGAGCATCGCCTCCCTGGCCTGGTCGGGGGCCGAGTCCAGCACCTTGCGCGCGGCGCCCGCCTGAATGGTCATCATGCTCACGTTGTGGGTGACCACGTCGTGCAGCTCCCGGGCGATCCGGGCCCGCTCCTGGTCCACGGCCCGCCGCAGCGCCGCCTGCTGCTCCTCCTGGAGCGTCCGGGCCCGCTGCCGCCAGGTGTGGACGCCGTGCGCGGCGAGCCCGACCGGGAGCAGGACGAGTACCGGGACCAGCCCCTTGTCCACTTCGGGGACCAGCGGGAAGACCGCGTACAGGACGGCTCCCGCGAGCAGTGAACCCGCCACGGCCTTGCGGTGGGGGCTGTACACGGCCGCGCTGTACGCCGCGATCAGGCCCGAGGCGAAGGTGACCGTGGTGGCGTCCGCGGCGACCGCTCCCCGGTGCAGCAGCAGCGTCGCACCCATCACGGCCCAGTAGGCGGCCAGCGGGTACCGGCGGCGCACCAGCAGCGGCAGCGCGGTCAGTACGGCGACCAGCAGTTCCCAGGGTTCCGCGGGAGGCAGGACGTGCTCCACGGCCGGTACGGGATGCGGCACGGTGGGCGGAGGCAGGACGTGCTCCACGGCCGTATGCGGCACGGTGGGCGGTGACGGGATCCGCGCCGGGGGCGGAACGGCGATGTCGGGCCCCGGCCGCACCTCCACGTACGACCGGTTGAGGTCGCCGATGACCGTGAACACGGCGAGCACCAGGGCGATCACCGCGTCGAAGGCCCACGACGGGGGCGACAGCCGCGGCAGTTGCCGCGGCGCCCCGGCAAGACCCAGCCCGCGGGCCCGGCGGACGAGGGCGTCTCGTGTGCTCATCGGACCAGTGTGCCCAGGGCCGGACGGCAGCGGATCAGCCCGGAGGACCGGTGGCCTCCGCCTCCCGCCTACACCGCTCGGATGACGCCGCGGGGCATCGGCCCCGCACGGTACGGAAGATCCGCAGCCGGGCCGACGAGGCTCCGGGACCCGGGCTCCTAGCGTCGGGACGGCCACCGGGGAGCGGGACCGGACCCGGCCGCCCACCCAGGACGTACGGACCGTGGAGGATCCATGACCGAGAACCACCTCATCGACGTGCGCGAGGTGACCAAGACCTACGGCTCGGGCCCGGCCGTGCTGGCCGGGATCGGCCTGCGGGTGCGGAAGGGCGAAGCACTCGCCGTGCTCGGTCCCTCCGGCAGCGGCAAGTCCACGCTGCTCAACCTGATCGCGGGTCTGGACCGGCCGAGCGAGGGCAGCGTGAGCGTCGACGGAGTACGGGTGGACGGGCTGACCGAGACCGCGTCCGCGAAGTACCGGCGCTCCCGGATCGGCATGGTCTTCCAGTTCTTCAACCTCCTGGACGACCTCACCGTGCTGGACAACGTGCTGCTGCCCGCCCAGCTGGCCGGCGTGCCCCGCACCGAAGCCGCCGCCCGGGCCGCCGGACTCCTGGCGCAGCTGGGCATCGAGCGGCACGCCCGGGCCTTCCCCGGCCGGCTGTCGGGAGGGGAGCGGCAACGCGTGGCGGTGGCACGGGCGCTGATGAACCGTCCGCCCCTGCTGCTCGCCGACGAACCGACCGGGGCGCTGGACAGCGCGTCCGGCGCCGACGTGCGCGACCTGCTGCGCGAGCTGAACGCGGAGGGTCAGACGATCGTGCTGGTCACGCACGACCTGGCGCTGGCCGAGGCGTGCGCGACCCGCACCATCGAACTCGTCGACGGACGGATCGCGCGCGATGTCACGGCGGTGCGGCGATGAGCCGGGGCGGAGCCCTGGGACGCGTGGTGCGCGGCGGGGTGGGGCGGCGGCGCGCGCAGACCGCGGTGATGGTCCTCACGCTGCTCGTCTCGGTCGCCGCCTCGGTCCTCGCACTCGGACTGCTCGTCGCCTCGCAGGCACCCTTCGACCGGGCCTTCGCCCGGCAGCAAGGGGCCCACCTCACCGTGCAGTTCGACGGATCGGCGGTCACCGCCGCACAACTGGCGGACACCGCCCGGCTCTCCGGGGTCGCGGCCGCGACGGGGCCCTTCGGGGTCGCCTCCGTACGGTTCCGGCCGACGGGTGCCACGCCGCCCGGCTTCCAGCCGCCGCCGCTGACCGTGGTGGGCCGGCCGGAGGCCGGGGGCGGGGTGGACCGGGTGGACCTGGTGGAGGGCCGGTGGGCCGCCGCACCCGGCGAGATCGTGCTGGAGGCCGGATCGCGGCAGCCGGGGATGCGGCCCGGGAGCCGCCTGGAGGCGGGCGGCGCGGGCGGGGGCGCCGGGACCGGCGGCGACGGCGGGACCTGGCTCACGGTGGTCGGCATCGCCGAGTCGGTGGGCGAGAGCGCCGACGCCTGGGTCGTACCGGCCCAACTGGACGGGCTAGCAGGTGAGCTGACGGCTCGCCAGGTGATGTACCGGCTCACCGATGCCCGCACCGCCGCCGCGGTCGAGGGCGTGCGCGAGGCCATCGCCGCGGCGCTGCCGCCGGGCGCCGTCACCGGCGCCCAGTCCTACCTCGACGTACGCCGGGCCGCCCAGCAGAACACCGCCGCCTACGTCCCCTTCGTGACCGCCTTCGCGGTGCTGGGACTGGTCCTGTCGATGCTGGTGATCGGCATCGTGGTGAGCGGCGCGGTCGGCGCCGCCACCCGGCGGATCGGCATCCTGAAGTCCCTCGGCTTCACACCGCTCCAGGTGGGCCGGGCGTACGTGGCCCAGGCGCTGATCCCCGCCACCGCGGGCGCCGTGCCGGGCATGGCCCTGGGCAACGCCCTCGCCGTACCGCTGATGGCCGAGGTGGCCGAGTCGTACGGGACCGGGGCGGTGCTGATCCCGGTCTGGGTGAACCTCGCGGTGCCCGCCGGAGCCCTGGCCCTGGTGGCGGTCACGGCCTCGGTGCCCGCGCTGCGGGCTGCCAGGCTGCGCACCGCGCACGTCATCGCCATGGGCCGGGGCGCCGGTGGAGGGCGGGGGCGCCGGGTGCGGAACCTGCTCGGCCGGCTGCCGCTGCCGCGCGCGGTCAGTCTCGGGCTGGCGAGCCCCTTCGCCCGCCCGGCCCGCTCGGCGACGATGGCGGCGGCCGTCGCCTTCGGGGCGCTCGCGGTGACCTTCGCGGTGGGCCTGGGCAGCACGCTCGTCGCGGTCCAGCAGGACGGGGACCCGGACCGGGGCGGCGAGGTGACGGTCCGTTCGCTGGCCAGGCCCGACGGCGGCCCGGCCGGCCCGGCCCGGGAGCCCGCCGACCCCGCGGCGGTCGCCGGGGTGATCGGAGCCCGGCCCGGGACCGCGTCCTCGTACCGGACCGCCAGGACACAGGTGTCGGTGGCGGGCCTGAAGGGCGGCGCCCCCTTGGTGGCGTACGAGGGCGAGGCGCCCGGCGCCGACCACACGATGGTGTCCGGACGCTGGTTCGGCGCCCCCGGGGAGGCCGTCGCCGCCACCCGCTTCCTCCGGGCCGCGGGGGTCCGGCCGGGGGACACCGTGGTCCTGTCGGAGCAGGGGCGCACCGTCCGGCTGCGCATCGTCGGGGAGGTGTTCGACCTCGGCTCCGAGGGGATGGCCCTGCGTACGGACATGGATTCCGTCGCGGACCTGGGAAGCCACTACCTGCCGAGCGACTTCACCGTGCGGCTCGCCTCCGGGACGGATACCGGACGCTATGTCGCGGACCTGAACGCCGCGTTGAAGCCGCTCGGCGCGGAAGCGGAGGCGGCCGGGCCGGGCAAGTCGAGCGTGATCCGCGCGATGGAGGCCCTGATCGCGATGCTCACGGTGATGCTGGTGACCGTGGCCTGCCTGGGGGTGCTCAACACCGTCGTACTGGACACCCGGGACCGCGTGCGCGATCTCGGGGTGTTCAAGGCGCTGGGGATGACACCCCGGCAGACGGTCGTCCAGGTCCTCACCTCGGTCGGCGCGATCGGCCTCGCCGCAGGGGCGGTCGGTGTGCCGCTCGGGGTGGCGCTGCACGGCCGGGTGATGCCGGAGATGGGCCGGGCCGTCGGCACCACGATCCCGCCGGCGGACGTGGACGTGTACGGCCCCGTGCTGTTGGGGGCGCTGGCACTGGCGGGGGTGCTGATCGCGGTGGCGGGCGCGCTGCTGCCGGCCGGCTGGGCGGCTCGGACGCGGACGGCGCAGGCGCTACGGGCGGAGTGAGGGACCGGCGGGACCGGCGCACGGAATCTGTCGTTCCGACAGAAACCGTGCAGCCCCGCTGTTCTGACGGATCGTCCGGAACAGCGGGGCTCGTGGCATGCGCAAAGTCAGGACTTGGGAACGGTGTTGATGTGGTTGGTTCCGGCGTTGTAGAAGCCGTCCACGGTTTTCTGGACGTCCGCCTGGGAAACGGCCTCACCGGCCTTGTAGTAGAACCAGTTGACTTTCATGTTCCACGTGCGTGAACCACCGGT
Organism: Streptomyces sp. NPDC058401; assembly: GCF_042722885.1. NCBI lineage: Bacteria > Bacillati > Actinomycetota > Actinomycetes > Kitasatosporales > Streptomycetaceae > Streptomyces > Streptomyces sp. NPDC058401. Next base: position 58,458 of record NZ_JBHXKA010000021.1, on the reverse strand, counting down.
GAAGGGAAGGTCGATGAACCAGTTGCTGAAATGCATGTCCACCTTCTCGCGCGGGACGTATTTCCCGGAGCTGGTGAACAGGTCCTTGCCGTCCAGCGAATAGGTGGCCTTTCCGTCCATGAAGGTGATCATCATGATGTGCCAGCCCTCGAGGCGCTGCTTCTTGAGCGCGCGGGTGACCCGGTCCGGCGGATCGGCCTTGAACCAGCTCGTGGTGTCGAGCTGCGGACCCACCGAACCCCAGCCGCCGTTCGGCAGGTACTCGTAGTCGAGCTCGCTGTAGTTCTCCGAGGAGTCCGAGGCGGAGATCGGGAAGAAGGTCTCGACGACGTGGTCGCCGTTGCGGCCGCTGACGGGCTTGTCGCTCAAATAGACCCGGGCGGCGTAGGTGCCCGTGAAGAGGGGGGTGCCGGTGGTCTGCACCTCGACCTGCTTCGTGCCCTGCTTGGTGCCGTCGGTGGAAGACTGCAGCTGGAGGGCCCTGCCGCCCTGGGCGCTCGGGTCCTCGGGGAAGGTGGCGCCGGCGGCGGTCCAGGTGTCCTTGATCCCCGGGCCGCCGACACCGGTACGGACCTCCCAGCCGTTGGCGTCGAGCGCGGGGTCGTCGGAGCCGCTGTAGTGGAAGCTGTCGAACAGGGTCCCCGGCGGTCCGGACGGAGTCGGCGAAGCGCTCCGGGCGGGCGCGGCGTCATCGGGGCCGGGGCCGCCGACGCTGCCGGAGCAGGCGGCGAGTACGCACAGGAGCGCGGGCAGCGTGACCGCGGTCCACGCGCGGCGACGAGAGGTGCGGCGGGGCTGACTCACACGGGCTCCTTGGTGCGTAGGGGCGGTGCCTGCACACGCCCTTACATGAAGATCAATTGCCGATCGCACGAAGCTGATCGTACGAAGTGGTCATCCTAAGGTTCGGCTCGGCCTTCGTGGCCACGGCCTTCGCGACCACGCCCTTCGCGACCGCGGCCTCCGGGGCTGCGGCCTTCGGGACCGCGGCGGCCGCGGTTGCGGTGAAACGGCTGGGACGCGGTGAAACGGCTCGGACCGAACGCGGGCGGATCAACGTCCGCAACCGTGCGTAAACCGCGCGTTCAGACTTACCGACTGGTACCGGCAATTGGTATTCCAATACGATTACGACGCCGGGGCAGATCGCTCCAAAAGCGCACATCGGGCCCAAGTCGATTCGGGCGGGTGCACTAGCGTTCGCCCTGCCATCCCATGGTCTACGTAGCCTGCCCTGAAAGGCCCCGCAAGGTGCGCTCAGTCATCAGTTCCATTGAACACGGATCGGCGCACCAGGAAAAGCCTGAAATGTCCGGGTCGAGCTTTGAGTCCAGCTCTGAAGAGCCCCTCCCGGACCCGGTCTTCGTCGACCAGTCGGGTCTGCGCGGCCGTCTGCTGCGAGGTCTCGGCTGGCCGGTCTCCGTGATCGGCGCGGTCCTGGCGGTCGCCATGGGCAGCAGCCTGGTCGGCCTGCAGGCCGACGCCCCGGCGATGGGCATCCCCGCACAGCCCTCGCTGTCGCCCGGCTCCCCGCCCTCGCCGTCCTCGGCGACGCCCGGGGCGGCGGTGCCGGCGGCTGCGCCCGGGCCTTCCGCACCCCGGACGGCCTCACCGTCCGCGACGCCCCGGACGAAGCCCTCGGCCACCCCGTCCAAGCCGTCGGCCACCACGCCGAAGCCGTCGGGCGCTCCGTCCAAGTCCGCGGTCGTCACGCCGAAACCCCCGGCCGGCAAACCGAAGCCCACGGCTAGCGCACCCAAGCCCATGGCCGCCACGGCGGCCGCCGCGCTGCCCGACGCAATCCCTTCGCGCCCTTCGGGCCCGTCGGTCCAGACCCCCTGATCGTCCGCACCACCCATCTCACAGGAGCGTCATTGTCCCGCCATCAGCGCCGCCGGCAGTCCCTGCTGAGGCCGCGCCGACTGGCCGCGCCGCCACTGCGCTTCGTCATGCCGCTGTCCTTGCTGGCGTGCCTGCTCGCGCTGCTCGTACTGCGCGGCCTCGCCACCAACGAGGCCTTCCACGACGCCCGGGTCGCGGCCTCGGTCGACAAGACGACCGTGCCGGACGAGCTGCTCAACGGCGGTCCGGTCATCGACGCGCGCGGCAGCAAGAACGCGCACCCCGTGAGCTACCGCATCCCCGACCACACCGTGGTGCTGAGCTTCGACGACGGTCCCTCGCCGGAGTGGACCCCGAAGATCCTTGACGTGCTCAAGGCGCGCGACATCCGCGCCGACTTCTTCGTGACCGGCGCCATGACGGCGCGCAACCCGGAGCTGATCCGGCAGATCGTCGCGGGCGGTCACGAACTCGGGGTGCACACCTTCACGCACGCCGACATGGCGTTGCAGTCCCACGGCCGGATCGGCTGGGAGCTGGCGCAGACGCAGCTGGCGCTGGCCGGGGTCGCGGGCGTCCACAGCGCGCTGTTCCGCCCGCCGTACTCCGCCGACGCCTCGGCGATGGACGACTGGAACTATCCGGTCATCAAGTACGTGGGCGCACGCGGCTACCTCACCGCGTTCATCGACCGGGACACCGACGACTGGAAGCGTCCCGGCGTCGAGGAGATCGTCAAGGCGGCCATGCCGGCCACGCCCGGTGCGGGCGAGATGATCCTGCTGCACGACGCCGGTGGCGACCGTGCCCAGACCGTCGCCGCGCTCGAGCAGATCATCGACGAACTCCAGGCGCAGGGCTACCGCTTCACCACCATCTCCGAGGCACTCGGCGCCAGCAGCGCCACCGTGCCGGTGACCGGATTCCAGCTGTGGGCGGGCAAGGGATACATCTGGGCCACCCAGTTCGCCGTGCACACCCTGCCGGTGATGGTCTGGCTGCTGGCCCTCGTCGGCTTCCTCAACTTCGGCCGGTTCGGGCTGATGCTCGTCCTCGCACCGATGCACGCCCGCCGCGCCAAACGGCGCGACACCTGGGGACGGCCCGTCACCGAGAAGGTCACGGTGCTGGTCCCCGCGTACAACGAGCGCGAGTGCATAGCCAACACCCTCAACTCCCTGGCCGTCAGCGACTACCCGATCGAGGTCATCGTCATCGACGACGGCTCCAGTGACGGCACCGCGGACATAGTCGAGGCGATGAACCTGCCGTTCGTCCGGCTGATCCGCAAGGTGAACGGCGGCAAGTCCAGCGCGCTCAACACCGGTATCGCCGCCGCCTCGCACGAGATCATCGTGATGATGGACGGCGACACCGTCTTCGAACCGTCCACCGTGCGCGAGCTGGTCCAGCCCTTCGGCGACCCGGGGATCGGCGCGGTCGCGGGCAATGCCAAGGTCGGCAACCGCGACAGCCTGATCGGCGCCTGGCAGCACATCGAGTACGTCCTCGGCCACAACCTGGACCGCCGGATGTACGACATGCTGAACGTCATCCAGACCATCCCCGGCGCGGTCGGCGCCTTCCGCAAGGAGGCCCTGCGCAGGGTCGGCGGGATGAGCGACGACACCCTCGCCGAGGACACCGACATCACCATCGCGGTGCTCTGCGACGGCTGGCGGATCGTCTACGCCGAGCACGCCCGCGCCTGGACCGAGGCTCCCGCCAGCCTCCAGCAGCTCTGGTCCCAGCGGTACCGCTGGAGCTACGGCAGCATGCAGGCGATGTGGAAGCACCGCGCCGCGGTGACCGCCCGCGGCCCGGCCGGGCGCTTCGGCCGGATCGGGCTGCCGCTCGTCGTGCTCTTCGGCGTGGTCGCCCCGCTGCTGGCGCCGCTGGTCGACATGTTCCTGGTGTACGGCGTGTTCTTCGGGGACGCCGCGATCACCCTCACCGGCTGGGGCGGCTTCATCCTGCTCCAGGCCGTGCTGTCCTGGTACGCCTTCCACCTCGACCGCGAGAAGCCCTGGTACCTGATCAGCCTGCCGATCCAGCAGGTGGTCTACCGGCAGCTCATGTACATCGTCCTGCTGCAGTCCGCGATCACCGCGATGACCGGTGGCCGCCTGCGCTGGCAGAAGCTCCGGCGCACCGGCGAGGTCGCTGTACCCGTGGAGGTCTGACCATGACCGGATACACCAACCTCGGGCGCCATCAGGACACCGTCCAGCTGAGGGTCCCCGACCTCCTGCGACAGCGCTGGGAGGAGGACCGGGATCCGCAGCCGGAGTTCGAACCGGAGCCGGAGCAGCAGGCGGAGCCGGCGGCGCCGGCCCCGCGCAAGGGCGGCCGCGACCGCTACCTCGACCTGCTGCGCGCGCTGGCCCTGGTGCGCGTGATGATCTACCACAACTTCGGCTGGTTCTGGCTGCCCCTGATCTTCCCGTCGATGGGCGTGATGTTCGCGCTGGCCGGGATGCTGATGGCCCGCTCGCTCAGCCGTCCCGCGCTCGGCGTGATCCGCGGGCGACTGCGCCGTCTGCTGCCGCCGATGTGGCTGTTCGGCGCGATCATGATCACCCTTCAGATCATCGACGGCTGGGGCCCCGACTCCGAGGGCCACCCCAACTGGTGGTGGGGCAAGCTGGCGTTCTGGATCCTGCCGCTGAGCACTCCGCCGTTCGCGGAGGACCTGCCCGGTTTCGGCGGCCTGACGGGAAGCACCTGGGCCACCCAGATCATCGTCCCGCTCTGGTACCTCCGGGCGTACCTGTGGTTCGTACTGTTCTCGCCGCTGATGCTCCGGGCGCTGCGACGGCTTCCGTGGGTGACGCTGTTCAGCCCCCTCGCGGTGCTGATCGTCATGAACCAGTTCTTCGCCGACCAGGAGTTCATCTACGGCCGCGTCTGGGAGACCGCCAACGACTTCGCCATGTTCGGCTCCTGCTGGATCCTCGGCATGGCCCACCAGGAGGGGATCCTCAAGAGGATCCCGCAGTACGTCCTGCCCTCCATCGCCCCGCTGTTCATGGTGGCCGGCCTCTGGTACCTGGAGACCCGGCCGGTCGACCCGACCGAGGCCACCGACATCGAGTCCTGGCCGATCGCCCAGGCCCTGTGGTCCCTGGGCTTCGTCGCCATCCTGCTCCACGTCAGCCCGTCCTGGGAGCAGTGGCCCAGGGCGCTCGAACGGTGGAACGGCCTGGTCAGCCTGCTCAACGCGCGCGCCGTCAGCGTCTACCTGTGGCACCAGACCGCGCTGGTGGTGGCCATCCCGCTGATCGACCCCCTCTGGGGCGTCCACTTCTTCTACGCGAACTTCCAATGGCTGCTGACCAGCCAGTGGTTCGCGCTGCTGGTGGCGATCCCGCTGGTCGGCCTGCTGGTGCTGACCTTCGGCTGGATCGAGGACGTGGCCGCCAAACGCTCGCCACGACTCCTGCCCTACCCGCGACGCCAACGGGGCAGGCGCCGGTCCGCCGACTGACGGGGCACGCGGCCCGCGTCAGCGGGCGGCGCCCCGGGGGACGGCGAAACCCGTCAGCCGGGCCGAGCCCGGCGCGAGCTCCCGCCAGGGACCGGGGCAGGCGAGCACCGCGATCGCGGACGTCGGGAACTTCTCCGTCAGCCGCTCCATCGCCGCGGCCTCCGCAGCGTCCACCGCCTCCCGCGCGAGGGCGGCGGCCAGCTCCTCCAGGCCCGGGTTGTGCCCGACGAGCAGCAGCGTCCGCACCTCGTCGGGGACTTCGGCCACCACCGCCAGCAGCTCCTCCGGCTCGGCGGCGTACACCCGCTCGTCGAAGCGCACCGGGACCGCGGCGCCGAGCTCTCCGGCCGCCAGGGCCCAGGTCTCGCGGGTCCGCCGGGCGGTGGAACAGACGACCAGGGCGGGCAGGCAGCCGGCATCGCGCAGCCAGCGGCCCGCCGCGGGCGCGTCCCGCAGACCGCGCGGACCCAGCGGCCGCTCGTGGTCCGCGACGTCGGGCCAGGCCGACTTGGCGTGGCGCAGCAGCACCAGGCGGGCGGCGGATTCCGCGCTCATGTTCTCAGCCCCATGACTTCTGCCCCCGTGCTCCCAGCCTCGTGGCCGCAAGCCTCATGGCCGCAGGTCGATGGCCGCAGCTTCACGGCCGCAGCCCCATGGCCCCAGCCTCCCACGGTCCGCCGGACCGGGCCCAGGGCGGTGCGTCGAGCTCCGCCCATACGCACTTTCCGCCGTCCACCGGCTCCGAGCCCCACGTGCGGGCCAGCCGATCCACGATGACCAGCCCGTGGCCCCCGGGCCGCGCCGGGTCCGAAGGCTGCCGCACGAGCGGAGCGACCGGACTCGTGTCCGTGACCTCGATGCGCAGCCCCCCGGCGGTGGGGCGCAGCAGGAACGAGCTCGGCCCGCCCGCGTGCAGGCAGGCATTGGCCACCATCTCGGAGACCAGCAGCAGGGCGTCGTCCGCGGTCCCGTCCGGGAGGCCCCGGGCGTGGCCGCTCCCGGGCTCCGGCAGCCACTGCCAGTCGGTCAGCGCGGCGCGGGCGAAGTCGCGGCAGCGGCTGACGACATCAGTGGTGCCGTGCAGCACCAGACGCCGGGGCTGCTCCGGAGACCGGCGCTCGCTCATGGCGCTCCTCGTACTACTCCTCGTACTCCTCGTGCTCCTCCGCTATGCGCGCGGGCCGCTCGCCAGCGCGGCATCCACATCGGGGTGCAGCGGGAACAGTCCGTCCACACCCGTGATGTGCAGCATCCGCGTGATCGGCTGGTGGAGGCCGATCAGTTCGAGACTGCCGCCCGATTCCCGGACCGCGAGGCGGCTGTGCAACAACAGGTTCAGTCCCGTGGAGTCGCAGAAGTCCAGCCCGCTGAAATCGACGAGCAGCCGCAGCTCACCGCCGGCCCGGGCGGCTTCGAGAGCCGTCCGCAGGGGTTCGGCGGTGTCGTGGTCGAGCTCGCCCGCCAGCGCCAGGACCGTGGCTCCCTCGACGGGCCGTACCTCGACCGCGAAGCGGTCATCGTCCGTGGTGGCCATCGTGCACCCCTTTTCCACGGGTCCCCACACGGGTCCGGATCCGCATCCGGACACGTCCCGCGCCTACCCGCCTGCACGCCACCGAACCGTGCCGATGGGCGGCATCACCGCGCCGCTCGCCTGGGTGACGGTGTCGCCGGACCGGTGACCACCGGTTACATGGGGTCCATGGTTCCGCTGCCGGGCCCGTTCTCCTGCTCGCTCTTGCGCCGGATGTGCAGGGCCTTCTCGATGAGCCGCTGCCGTTCGGCCGGATCCGCGGCGTGCTGCGCCGCCTGCTCCAGTTCCTGGGCCTTGTCGCGCATCTGCCGGGCCCGCAGGCTCGGCTGGCTCTCGTTGCTCATGACCGGTCCTCGGTTCGGGGGAGTCGGGTTCGGGGGAGTGCCGTGCCCCCAGCCAATCAGCACCGAACCGCCCGCGCCACCGCGCCCGGCATCGGGACCCGCCGTCAGCGGAGGCGGGTCCCGAACTGGTCGATGAGCTCCGTGACGGCCGCCTCCGCGCCCGCCGAGACGGCGAACATGTTCAGGAAGCCGTGGACCAGGCCCTCGTAGGTGCGGACGAAGACGTCGACGCCGGCGTCCCGCAGCGCGCGGGCGTAGGCCAGGCCCTCGTCGCGGAGCGGATCGTAGGCGGCCGTGGCGATCACGGCGGGGGCGAGGCCCGCGTGGCTCGCCGCGTGCAGCGGGGAGGCCCGTACGTCGGTGGCCGCGGAGGCATCGCCGCCGAGCAGGATCCTCGTCAGGTCGCGGAGGTCCCGCAGCGTGAGGAGGTAGCCCTCCCCGTTCTCGGTGTGGGAGGGGTAGTCGCCCGGGGCGCGGTCCGTCGCCGGGTAGGCGAGGAACTGGGCCGCGAGCGGTTCCCCGGCATCGCGGAAGGCCAGGGCGACCGACGCGGCGAGGGCCGCGCCCGCGCTGTCGCCCGCGAGGGCCAGCCGGTCGCGCCGGCCGCCGAACCGGTCGACGTGCCCGGCCGTCCACCGGGCCACGGCGAGGCAGTCGTCGAACGCGGCCGGGAAGGCGTGCTCGGGGAGCCGCCGGTAGTGCACGGCGACCACGACGGCCCCGAGATCGCGGCAGAGACGGCGGGTGACGTGGTCGTGGGTGTCGAGGTCCCCCACGATCCAGCCGCCGCCGTGGAAGAAGACGACGGTCGGGGCGGGGCCGGGGGCCGCGGGCCGGTAGATCCGCACCGGTACGGGACCGGCGGGGCCCGGGACGGTGTCGTCCGCCACGGATCCGACCGCGATCGGTGTTCCCGGCGCCACCATGGCGTTCGACGCGCGTTCCGCTTCCCGGAGCTCCGCCGGGTCGGCCGTGATGATGCGCTTCCCCGGGCCCGCCGGGACCTGCGAGAGGAGCGCCGCGATGGACGGGTCCAGGGGCATGGCGAAAGCCTTCCGGGGAAGCGGATCTCGGCCAGGTCTGCCGGCCAGGGCCGCCGGCCAGGGCCGCCGGTCAGGGCCGCCGGTCAGGGCCGCCGGTCAGCGTGAGCGGTGTTACCGGTCAGTGCTGCCGGCCCGGATCGCGCCCGCTCAGCCCGACCGCCCGGTCCAGCAGCGGGGCGCCGTCCGGTACGGGGACGACGGGGCCGAAGATGTCCCCGCCGCCGCCCTCCTCCCCGGCCGAGGCCACGAGGAAGGCGTACGAGGTGTCCAGCGCGGCCCGGTCGGGTGCGTACTCCTGGCCGGTGGCCCGGGCCAGGTCCCAGCCGTGGATGACCAGTTCGTTGACGGCCACCAGCCCCGCGACCTCGCCCGGCAGGTCCACACCGCCCGCGCGGGTCATGCCGGTCCAGGCGGCCGGATCCGTCCAGGCCTCGGCCAGTTCGCCGAGGACCCGGGGGAGCTCCTCGCGCCAGTCGGCGGGGAGGGCGGGCAGGGCCGCGGTGGGGGCGGTGTCCGTCGTGGGGCCCAGATCCTTGCGGGCGGCGTCACGGAAGGCGGCGGCCAGGCCGGCGAGGTGGCCCAGCAGGGTGCCGACCGTGTACTCGGGGCACGGGGTCGGGCCGGAGAGCCGGGCGTCCGGGACGCCCGCCGCGAGGCGGGCCACGATCCGGGCCTGCGGTCCGAGGTCGAGCATCGTCGTATCGGTCATTGCCGCTCCTTCGGGGCCATGGGTCTGGAGGGTAGACCGGCGGCGGCGCCCGGACTCATCGCAACACGGGCGGGCGGCCGGGGCGCGGGCCGGGACGAGCCCTCTGACCGCGGGGATCCACCCCTGTGGGCGAACCGGGGAAGCGGGCGCCGCCGCGGCGATGAGTTTCGGGAAGGCCTGGGGTCTACCCCTTTGACACGGACGACCGACTCAGCGGGAGCACACCATGGGCCTCATCCACATCGAGATGTTCACGACCCTCGACTTCGTCGGGCAGGCACCCGGCGGCCCCGACGAGGACCCGGCGGGGTTCCCGTACGGCGGCTGGCAGGCGCCCCTGATGGACGAGCTCACCGGAGCGCAGATCGGTGCCGCGTACGAGGACACGGACGCCCTCCTGCTCGGACGGCGGACGTACGACATCTTCGCCGCCTACTGGCCCCACCAGGAGGGCGGCGAGGACAACGGGATCGCCACGCTGTTCAACGGCGTCCCGAAGTACGTGGCCTCCCGCGGCCGGCCCGACCTCGCGTGGGCCGGGTCCACACAGCTCGGCCCGGACCTCGCCGCAGCGGTGCGCGAGATCCGCGAGCGGCACGAGCACGTGAAGGTCGTCGGGAGCCTGAACCTCGTGCAGACCCTCCTGCGCGAGAAGCTCTTCGACCGCCTCGACCTCTGGGTGCACCCGATCGTGCTCGGGGTCGGGAAGAAGGTGTTCGACGAGGGCACGGTACCCACCAGCCTGGAGCTGCTCGCACCCCCGGCGGCCGGTCCGAAGGGCACCGTGTACCTGCGCTACGGGCTCGCCGACGGCATTCCCGCGACGGGCGACATGAGCGCACCCGATCGCGGAGCGGCGAGCGCCGGCTGAGGCGGCCCTTCGTCCTTCGTCGGAGCGCTGTATCCCCCGTGCGCGGATACTCTGGTAGATGTGATCGAGTCCGGACGGTCGCGGCTCCGCAGGCGCCGCGGCCAGGGAAGACTTGTGCGGCTGTCGCCGGTCTTCCTGACCGTCGTCATAGCCAGCCTCGCCTACACCACCCCGCCGGACATGGCCTTCAGCCGACTCCTGCCCGCGGCGCCGGCCCTCGCCGCAGCTATGTGGCCGGTGCTCCCCACCGTGCTGCTCGGCACGGTCTGCCTCTTCCTGATGATCGGCCTCAGCCTCGTCTTCCCCGATCTGGGAACGTGGTGGACGGCCTCGGGCATCATCGCGGTGACCGTGGCCGCCGCGTACGGAAGCCACGTCCGGCTCCAGCGGGAGCGCACCCTCTTCCAGGTGAGGCTCGTGGCCGACGCCGCGCAGCAGGTGGTGCTGAGCCCCATGCCGCGCCGCATCGGCGCCATCGAGATCGAGTCGCTGTACCTCGCGGCCGCGGCAGAGGCCCGCATCGGCGGGGACTTCTACGAGGTGGTCGACACGCCGTTCGGGGTCAGGCTGCTCATCGGTGACGTGCGGGGCAAGGGACTCCCGGCCGTGGGGGCCGCCGCGGCGATCGTCAACGCCTTCCGGGAGGCGTCCTACAGCGAGAACGACCTGGTCGACGTCGCCCGCAGACTGGACGCCAGCAGCACCCGCTACAACGCCGCCTTTCCCCCCGAGGGGCCGATGGAGCGCTTCGCCACGGCCCTCCTCGTGCAGATCCCGCACGGGGGCGGCCGCATCGACATCCTCAACTGCGGACACCCACCGCCGCTGATCCTGAACCGCGGGATCCTGCGCATCCTCGACCCGGCCACCCCGTCCCCGCTGCTCAGCCTGGCGGAGCTGATCGGTGACCACTACACCGTCGACAGCTTCGGCTTCGCCCCCGACGACGTGCTGCTCCTCTACACCGACGGGATCGCCGAAGCCCGCGCCCGCGACGGCGAGTTCTTCCCGCTGACGGCCTGGATGCGCCGCCAGCCGCAGGCACCGCCCCGCGATCTGCTCACGGCCCTCCACCGCGACCTGCTCCGTTACAGCAGGGGCCGCCTCGACGACGACATCGCAGCCCTGGCCGTACGCCTGGGCCGGCCCTGAGGGGCGGAGCCCGGGCGCCTACGGCGCGACCGGAAGGGCGTCCGTACGGGGCCGTGCGGGAATCCGGGCCGTGCGCGCCGCCTCCACCGCCGCGGCCGAGGCGTAGAGGGTGAGGGCCCGCCCGCCGTGCAGCAGCTTGGCCGCCGCCCAGTGGAACGGGTTCGCCCGCCCCTCCACGGCAGCGGCGTGGTCGTCCACCAGCCGTCCGACCCGCTCCAGGAGCGCCGGACCGAGACGGCCGCGCAGACCGTCCAGCGTCTCCTGCCGGCCCGGGGCGTACAGGTTGAACGGCAGGTACAGCGTGGCGTCGTCCGGCCGGGCCCCGTCGCGCGAGGCCATGCTCCAGCACAGGGTCGGGCGTACCCCGGGCAGGTCGAGCGGCTCCGGCTCCCGCGGGGCGCAGTCCGCCAGCAGACCCGCCGCGGCGCGGGCCGCGGCGCGGCCCAACGGGTCCAGGCGCGCTTCGAGTCCGGCGGTCGAGCGCTCCGCGACCGTGGTGTAGAACTTGATCCGCGCATGCGGGGACCCGTCCACGTCGAGCGCGAAGAAGGCCGGCATCAGGTCGGCCATCCCCTGCGGATCGTGCCGCTGGAGCCAGTTCCACGCTCCGCCCCGCCCGAGCAGGTCGAGCGCCGTCCCCACGGTCTCCCGGCTCCGCTCGGTGCCCGCCGCCAGCGTGTCGAAGTACACCTTGGGGCGCGCGATGCCCGAGCCGCGGACCGAAGCGGCCAGGCACATCCCGAACGCCGCCCGCCCGCTGCGCGGCCGGAACAGTCCGGTGAGCTCCCGGGCCCGCTCCGGGCGCGCGAGGCCCAGGCGTTCCAGCTCGGCCAGGGTCCGCAGGCCGCGCTCCCAGCTCCCGGTCGCGGAGGCGGGGCCGCGCTCGGGAAGCGGCCGGAAGAAGAGCCGTACGTCGATGCCGCGGTCCCCGTCGAGCACGAGGGAGTACTCGAACGGGGCGCTCGACACGGCGTCCGCGTGTCCGTCCGCGCCTCCGTCCGCGCCTCCGTCCGCGCCTCCGTTCTCGTCGGCGTCCCGCGAGACGCGGTGGCCCCACCCGTCGAAGAGGGTCCGGACGGCCGCCCCGGCCGCGGCATCGAAGTCCTCCCCCAGACCGAACACCTCGCCCAGGTAGCGCAGTCCGTCGACCGCCACTCCCGCGTACCCCGGCGGCCCGGCCGTCACGGGGCGGCCGGCTCGGGGGCGGGAGGCAGGTAGGGCTTGGAGTCGATCCCCGGGTACATCCGCTCCAGGTGCCCGATCGTCTCCTCGGTCCAGTAGTGGTCCCCGGGGGGCGGGAAGCCCAGCAAGTGGCGCTGGCGCGGGTCCAGTTCGACCATGAGCTCGTGCAGGGTGTGCCAGTTCGGGTGGGCCGGCCGCATCGACCACAGGTGCTTGTCCGTCCAAAGGGCCTGCGCGCCGTGCATGTTGAAGAAGAGCGCGAGGCGCCGGCCGAGCAGTTCGTTGTAGGCCGAACCCCGGTGGACGATGTCGCCGACGAAGAGCAGGAGCGAGCCGGCCTCCGCCTCGACGGGCCGCTCCTGCTCGTACAGTCCGGGGTACTCCGCCTTGTCGTACGAGCCCTTGCCCGCGTCGGTCAGCAGCGGGAGCCCGAGGTGTGCGGCCCGGTCGACGACATAGGTGGGCGCGGTGTCCGCGGTCACGTCGGTCAGGTAGAGGATTCCGTACACCCGCTGGTAGACGCCGTCCGCACGCGGGTGCACCAGACTGCTGGCCGCCCAGGCGTCGTTGTGCAGGGTCTGGTCCCGGCTCTCCCCGTACGCCGTTCCGTACTTGGCCTGGATGAAGGAGCTCGTCAGCCGCAGGTCGGTGGTGCCGAGCAGCTCCTCGACCACGTCGATCACCCGGGTGTCCAGCGCGTGCCGGTTCAGGTCGTTGCTGGTGAAGGGGAAGGGCACCGCGTGCTTGAGGGCGTTGACCTCCTCGGGCGTGCTCCCGCTCGCCTCCGGGTCGGGGAAGTACGTGTCGATCGCGGCCCGGGCCCGTTCGAGGGCCTCGCCCGTCACGAAGCCGGGTACCAGGGCGTATCCCCGGCCGGCCAGTTGTTCCACTATGTGCTGGGTGTCCATGGCGTCCGTCCGTCTCGGCTTTCGGAGAGGTGCTCGTGCGGTCCCCCGCTCCGCTCCGGGCGGAGGGCGCGGGACACGACGATGTTCTTGTGGAAGGCGTCCAGCCGCAGGGACTCGCCGACCGCCCGGCCCTCGACCTCGATCCAGGCGTGCGCGGCGAAGGGCAGCAGGCTGACGCCGGAGACCCAGTCGGGCCAGCTGCCGCGCAGGCGGGCCAGCAGGGCCGCCGCGACCGACCGCTCCAGGCAGTACGGTCCGGCGGCGCGGCGGCTGACGGAGACGACGTCGCTGCGCGCGGCCAGCGCCTCCGCGTGGGTTGCGGGGCGGGCGCCACCGCTGAGCAGGCGCAGCGTCCGCTCCAGCGCGTGCGGGCTCAGCCGGGTCAGCAGGCGGCTCGCCGTGACGGCCAGCACCGGCAGCGGCCGGCGGCGCAGCGGCAGCCGGGCGCGGGGCTCCAGGGTCATGGGCAGCGTCACGTCAGACCAGCACCTTCGCACGCCGCATGGTGTCGATCAGCTTCGCGACGTCGCCGGGGATCCGGTCGGCCGCCTCCGGGTGGCGTGCGCGCAGTTCGCCCACCACCTCGTCCTGGGTGCGTCCCGCGGCGAGCATCTCGAACACCGAGGTCCCCATCGGGTTGATGCGGAAGTACGTGCCGGACTTCTTGTCGAGGAGGACGGCGGCGTCCTCGGTCTTGGTGAGCACGACGTGCGGGGAGATCTTCAGCATGGTGAGGCCAGTCGTCGGTGGGTGAGGGAGCGTTCGGGAGCGGCCGGGGCCGGGGCCCCCGCGACGGCCTGCATCCAGGCTTCCGCGGCGACGGTCAGCTCCAGCGCGTTGGTCTCGTACTCGGGGCGCATCGTGTCCCGCAGGGCGGCGCGCAGCCGGTCGATGTCCACCAGGCCGTGCTCGGCGAGCAGCGAGTCCTCGAACAGGCCGAGGAGCGAGCGGCGGTTGCGGGCCAGCCCGCGGTGCACCGACATGCTGAACTCGCCCTTGGTGGAACGGGAGAGCGCACCCGCCCGGGAGCCCGGCGTCGCGTCCACCCGCATGGCCGCCTTCAGGACCGGCTTGAACCCGGTGCCCGGCAGGGCCTCGCCGCGCGAGACCGACAGGGCGGCCTCCAGTACCGCGTCGTCCATGTACGGCAGCGACAGGGTGATGCCCTGATGCTCCATCAGGGCCCTCAGTGGACCCAGCCGTTGGCCGCCGATGCGGTGTCCGGCGATGCTGGTGTGCACCGAGCGGGTGTCGGCCTGCGGGCTGCGGCCGGCATCGCCGGCGGCGGCGACCGCCCGCACCGCCTCGACGTTGGCGGGCGTCGACCACGGGGTCACGCGGACCTGCGGTCCCCAGCTCAGGCCGGGGCCGAGGACGTCCGGCCGGGGCAGGTGCAGACTGCTCGACTGCTCCTCGAACCAGCCGCGGTACGTCTGCTGCCGGGCGAGCCCGCGCAGTACGGAGGGCATGCTCCAGCGCCGCAGCCGGGCGAGGTCGCGGATGCCGCGCACGGCGCGCAGGGGTGCGTGCGCGTAGAGGTCGGCGAAGTGGGACGGTGCGATGGTGAACAGCTCGTCCCCGCCGAACCCGCCGATGTGCACGTCGGAGCCGGTGGCGGCGAAGATCCCGGACATCGCGGTCTTCCGTGCCCGGTTGCGGATGAGGGTGTACGGCTCGCCCAGCCCGTAGGGGACGTCCTGGACGAGCCCGCGGCCCGGTTCCCAGATGCCGTCGTACGGGCCCGGGACGTCCTCGGGGCCGAGGACGGTCAGGTCCCGGCCGATCTCCCGGGCGGCGATCGCCGCCCAGTGGGCGTCGTCGTGGTTGGGGTCGACGGTCTGCTCGACGAACGACCGGAAGGGGGCGCCCTGTTCCGCCAGGAGGAAGCACAGGGAGGTCGAGTCCATGCCGCCCGACAGATCGGCGGAGAGGCCGCCGGCCGTGGCGATCCGGACGGCCACCGCCGCCTCCAGTGCGGCCCGCACCTTCGGAGCGCCTTCCGCGAGCGACAGCGTCGGCGCCGGGGGATGCCACCAGGTGGTGGACTCGACCCGGTCGGCGGTCATGCGCAGCCGCTGGTCGGCGGGCAGCCGGTGGACTCCGTGCCAGTAGGTGCCGCGGGTCAGGCCGTAGTCGAATCCGGGGTGCAGCATCCCCCAGGCGGCCATCTCGATGCGCGGGGTGGCCCCGCTGAGCCGGGCCAGCGGTTCCACCGCGTCGGACGCGGCGTACGAGCCGTCCCGGCACCGTGCGTAGAACACCTGGCGCAGTCCGGACGCGCTCCCCTGGACGTGGGTGGAGCGGCCGTCCGTGTAGAGGATGTGGAAGCTGCCGGCGAACTCGTGCGCGGCGGCCATCAGGGCGGCGGCTTCGTCGTGGTGGGCCAGCAGGCGGGCCAGACGCCCCGCGTCGATGTTCGTCTCACCGAACAGGGCGAGGCGTCTGGCGCCGGCCTCCGCGGCGATCAGGCGGGAATGGGAGCGGTCCGCGACCACCCACGTCCGGCCCGATGCGTACGTCAGCACCTCGGTGTCGTCAGTCGGCCCGGAATGGACCGGAAATGCGTCATCGACGTTCTCCGGGAAAGCGATGAACCATGACGCACTCAAGGAATCCCCCTGGCCAACTGAATTTGCGCACCGCGATCAGATGATCGCGGTGCCCTCACCGTCGTTGCTGGCCCAGCCGTACCACATCGTGAGCTCGGAGAACTCGCCGATCGGCAGCATTTCGGGCGCCTCGTATTCGACAACCTCGTGGTCGTTCATTTGTGTCACCCCCTTCCGCTCGATTGATATTCAACCTAACAAGCGGGAGCGGGGATTCGCGAGACGTATTTTCGAATCGGCCGCCGGGGATGGCCGAAAGAAACGGCCCGGCCGGAATGGAATGTCATATTCCGGTTTATCGGGTGCGTGGCGTATGCACTGGTCCTCCCGCGGATCAGGCGTGGGTCGCGGCACCCCGGGCGCGCGGCACCGGTGCACCGCTGAGCGGACCCGAATGGCCGGAACAGGCCCTCTTGACTGTGAAGTGCACTTGGAGCACTCCGGTCCACACGAGGGCCGAGCCCAGCAGATGCAGCATCACGAGGAGCGCGGGCAGGGCCGTCACCGACTGCACCAGCCCCACGAGACCCTGGCCCAGGAGCACGGCCAGGAAGGCGGCCGCCTTGCGGCGCGCGGCCCCGAAGCCGTCCTTGGGCAGCGCGGAGAACAGGAGCACGGCCAGGACCAGGACCGTCGCGGCCAGCACGCCGTGGACGACCGTCACGGCCGTCCAGTCGAAGGGCATCCGCGTCACGTCGGAGGAGTCGCCCGCGTGCGGACCGGAGCCGGTGGCGAGCGTGCCCACGAAGACCAGCAGGGCCGTCACCGCGACCAGGGCCGCCGACAGCGACCGGATCCGCGCGACGGCCTGCGGCGCGGGCTGGACGGGCGCGGCGTCGGGACCGGTGGCGACATCGGCATCGGTGCCGGCACCGCTGCCCGCATCGGCGTACGCCGCGTGCCAGGTGAACACCGCGGCGGTGAGCAGCAGCGTGGCGGCGATGAAGTGCGCGGCGACGATGTACGGGCTCAGCCGCATCCACACGGTCACTCCGCCGACGACCGCGTTGAGCACGACGATCCAGAACTGCGCCCAGCCACCGCGCAGCACCGCGGGCATGGGCTTTTCCTGGAGGCGCGCGGTAATGATGACCCAGCCCACCACGGCGCACAGCGCCCCGGTAAGGAGCCGATTGCCGAATTCGATGACTCCGTGCATCCCCATTTCCGCGGTGGGGGCCAGCGTCTCTCCCGTGCACATGGGCCAATCGGTACAGCCGAGACCGGATCCGGTGACGCGGACGATTCCGCCGGTCACGATGATCGCGATACTCGCCACGACCGAACCGAGTGCCGCCGCTCTGACGCTTCTCGCTCCGAGTGAGTACCTGTCGGCAAGCCATGAGAGGGGAGTGCGCACGATCAGCCTTTCCTTAAGTCGCTTTTACGCGCCCGCGGTACGGGGACCTCAGCGTACGCCGCGCGATTACCCCGGCCTGACGGGGCGTCGCACACGCGGGGAAGCGGCGGAATCGCCTGATCGGGGTCCCCTCAGACCACGGAGAGCAGGTCCACCACGAAGACGAGCGTGGAACCCGCCGGGATCAACGGCGAGGGGGACTGCTTGCCGTAGCCGAGGCGCGGGGGAACGATGATCTCGCGACGGCCGCCGACCTTCATCCCCCGGATGCCCCGGTCCCAGCCCTTGATGGCCCTGCCGCCGCCCACGGCGAACTTGAACGGCTCGCCCCGGTCCCAGGAGGCGTCGAACTCCTTGCCGGACGCGAAGGTCACCCCGACGTAGTGCACCCGTACGACCCGTCCCGGCTTCGCCTCGGCACCGTCGCCGACGACCAGGTCCCGGACCGTCAGCTCCTCGGGAGCCTCCCCCTGCGGACGCTCGACCTCGGGCTTCGTCAGTTCGCTCATCGCTGCCTCACCGTTCTCCGCCGGTGCCTCGTGCGGAGGCGACCGTGCTGTCACGGACCCATTAAATGCCTCGACACCGGGCGCGGTGATCCGGGAGGCTTCGCGCGATGACAAGAATCGACGACATACCGCCTGCGTGGGACGAGCGCACGCAGCTCACCACGTTCCTCGACTACGCACGCGACACCGCCCGCGCCAAGTGCGAGGGCGTCTCCGCGGAGAACGCCGCCAGGGCGCTCCTGCCGGGCTCACCGCTGATGACCGTGAGCGGATTGATCAACCACCTCCGCTGGGTCGAGTACTACTGGTTCCAGGTGGTCTTCCTCGGCGAGGAGGACCAGGGCCCCTGGACCGACGAGGACCCCGACCGCGAGATGCGCATCGCCGTCGACTTCCCGCTCGATCAGTTGCTCGACGAGTACGCCGGGCAGAGCGCCCGGTACCGCGAACTGGTCGCCGGCAACAGCCTGGACAAGCAGGCGCAGCGCGAGCGCAAGGGTCTGCGCGTCGACCTGCGCTGGATCCTCCTCCACCTCACCGAGGAGACGGCCCGCCACAACGGCCACCTGGACATCCTGCGCGAGTTGCTCGACGGCACGACCGGAGACTAGGGGGCAAGACACCCCTTGGGAACGACCCGGCCGGCCGCCTCGCCCCGAAGGGCGGACGGCCGGCCGGTTGCTCTTCGCCTACAGGTGCGGGGTGCGCGGCGGCACCGTGCGGCGGCTGCCGGTGCCTTCGAAGGCCGCCGCGAGGGTCAGCAGAGCGTTGTCGTCGTGCGCGCGGCCCGCGAAGGTCAGGCCGACGGGCATGCCGGTGTCCGCCATGGCGCCCATGGGCACGGTCACGGTCGGGATGCCGAGGTGGCGGGGGACCAGGTTGCCGTTCGCGACCCAGACGCCGTTGCGCCAGCCGAGGTCGGCGGACTCCACGCGGACGTCCATGTCCGCCGGGCCCACGTCCGCGACGGCGGGGAACACCACCGCGTCCAGTCCCAGCCCGTCCATCCACAGCTCCAGGTCGACCCGGCGCGTCTCCTCGAGTCCGCGCAGCCCCTGTTCGAGGTGGGGCATGTCGGCGAGGGAGGCGTACGGGCGCTCGCGCACGAAGCGCGGGTAGTCGCCGATGGTGTCGTCGAAGCCCTCGTAGCGGTCGGGCAGTTCGCCCTCCGACTTGGGCCAGATGCGGCCGGCGTCGACCTCGGCCAGGGTGGAGAGCGCCGGGTCGCCGTTGGCGCGCAGGAAGTCGTCCCACGCCCAGGCGGACAGGTCCTCGATCTCGAAGGTGAGGAACTCGCGGCCGACCAGCCCGCGGGTGAACAGCGAGGGCGCCCCGGGGCGGTCGGACTCGTAGTTCGACACGACGGGGAAGTCGACCTCGACGACCTCGGCGCCGGCGGCCTCCAGGTCGCGGCGGGCGGCCTCCCACAGGGCGATGACCGAGGCACGGGTGTCGATGCGCTGCCCGGTCTGGCCGCCGATGCCTCCGTCGGGGTTCGTTCCGGCGTCGGGGTCGGCGTTGATGTACATCCTGGGCACGCCGACGCGCTTGCCGGCGAGCGCGTCGGCCGCGGCCCCGGCGTCGGCGGGTGCGAGGGCCGGGTAGGAGGCGGGGCGCACCTGCGACGCGGGGGGCAGCGCCACCCACGGCTGTGCGCGCCACAGGTCCCCGCGCGTGTGCGGGTCGTCGGCGACGACGACGTCGAGCAGTTCGAGCAGGTCGGCCATGGTGCGGGTGTGCGGGACGACGACGTCCATGGTCGGTACGAGCGGCCAGTTGCCGCGGACCGAGATCACGCCGCGGCTGGGCGTGTAGGCGCACAGGGCGTTGTTCGAGGCGGGGGCGCGGCCCGAGGACCAGGTCTCCTCGCCGAGGCCGAACGCGCCGAACGAGGCCGCCGTCGCGGTCCCGGAGCCGTTGGAGGAGCCGGAGCCGTAGGCGCTGGTGAGCCAGTCGGCGCTGTACGGGCTTTCCGCGCGGCCGTACACGCCCCGCTGCATCCCGCCGTTCGCCATGGGCGGCATGTTGGTCAGGCCGATGAGGACGGCTCCGCCCGCGCGCAGCCGTTCGATCGCGAAGGCGTCGTGCTGGGCGACGAGGTGCTCGAAGGCGGGGGAGCCGGACGCGGCGGTCAGGCCCTTCGCGAGGTAGCTGTCCTTCGCGGTGTACGGGATGCCGTCCAGCGGGCCGAGCGCGGCGCCGCGTGCGCGGCGTGCGTCGGAGGCCTCCGCGTCGGCGCGGGCGTCCGGGTTCATCACGACCATCGCGTTCAGAGCGGTGGCCGTACCGGGCCGGTCGTACGCCTCGATCCGCGCGAGGTAGGCGTCGAGCAGGCCGACGGCGGTGGTCTCGCCCTTCTCCAGCGCGGCGCGCAGGTCGGCGATAGAGGTCTCCACAACATCGAATCCGCGCGTCATACGGGTGTCTCCTGGGTGCCGGAATGGGGCATACGGGGCGCCGGTGCGTCGGGCCGGCCGACGGGCGTCACGCTCCTCGCCGCACTGACTAGATTTTCAGTCTAGAGTAAGAATCTAAACTTTTGGAACCGAGGTGAGCTCATGTCGACGTCAGAGAGCGGGGCGGCGGGCGCCGGGGCCGGGGCCGGCTACCGGTCCGTGGCCCGGTCCCCGGCCGACCGGAAGCGCCAGCCCAGCGGGGACGAGGCGCGGGCGCGGGCGATGCGGGCCGCCATCAGCGTCATCGCCGAGAAGGGTGCGGCGGCCCTGCGGATGTCGGACATCGCCGCGCGGGCCGGCATGAGCACCGGGCACATCCTCTACCACTTCGGCAAGAAGGACCGGCTCCTGCTCGAAGTCCTCGCATGGAGCCAGGCGGACCTCTGGACCCGGTTCCAGCAGTCCGCCGACCAGGCCGCGTCCCCCGCCGAGAAGCTGGACCTGTTCGTCCGCTTCTACCTGCCCCGCCACCAGGGCGACGAACGCTACGCGCTGTGGACGCAGGTACTGGCCCGGCGCCACGACGAGGCGGGCCGGCAGATCCTCACCGCACTGCTGGACGGCTGGGACGAGCGACTGGAAGCCATCGTCCGGGAGGGCCGGGACCTGGGAGTCTTCACCGAGGTGGACCTTCCCGAGTTCACCATCCGGGCCGTGGCCATGCTGAGCGGTCTCTCCGAGGACGTGATGTTCGGACGCTCTCGCTGGCAGGACACCTCCGCGCACGCCTTCGCCCTGTCCGCCCTGGAACGCGAACTGCGTCCGACCGCCCGGACGTGAAAACGCCCGCACCCGTCCCAGGGACGGATGCGGGCGTCGGACCGGCCGGCTCCCGTCAGCCGGAGGCCGAGTCGGGGAGCCGGAGCGCCGCGCCGAAGGCACCGTCGTGGTGGACCAGCGCGGTCGCCTCCTCGTCGACCGACCCGGACTCCACCTCACCGACGACCAGTAGGTGGTCACCGATCTGCTGGCGCAGGGTGATACGGGCCGTCAGATGGGCGGGAACCCCGTCCAGCAGCGGAAGGGCGTCTTCCGTCCGGGTCCAGGCCACGCCGTCGAAGCGGTCGATGCCGCTGCGCGCGAACTGCCGCGCCAGATCGGTGTTCCCGGTGCCGAGCAGATGGACGGCGAACCGGTCCGCGTCGAGCACGGCGGGCGCGGTGGAGGCGCCCTGGCCCAGGTAGAACGCCACCAGGGGCGGCCGGAGGGACACGGACGTGAAGGAGGTCGCGGTGAAGCCCGCGGGCCCGGGGACGGTGATCACGGTGACCCCGGCGGCGTGCCGGCGCAGGGTACGGCGGAGCACCTCGTCGGGGGAGAGCGCGGCGGAGGGCGCGGAGGCCGCGGCGGGCTGGGGTACGGATGCGGTCGAGATGGTCATGCCGGTTCCCTTCGACGGGTGGTGCGGAGCGTGTACGAGCAGGCGGCGTACGGCGTCACCAGGCGCTCGACTCCACGGTGATCAGCGGTACCAGGCCGTCCCGCAGGGCCTCCAGGAACGTGACGACCTCGGCCGCCACGGAGCGGTGCTGCACGTCGTTGAGGACGTCGTGGTGGGCGCCGCGGACCACCGACAGCCGGGCCCGGGGCAGCGTTTTGGCGGTGCGGGCGAGACCCTCGCGGTCGGCGAGCGGGTCGGCGTCCCCGACGAGGAGCAGTGCCGGGACCTGCGAGGTGCTCTCGTACGCGGCCTCCAGGACGGCCTCCGGCACCGGATCGCCCAGTGCGCCCCGTCGGACCCGGGCGTCGTCGGTGAGCACGCCCCGGTGGGTGGGGCAGGAGGTGCGGACGTCGAGCTCCTCCTCCCAGGCCTCCACCGCCCCGGCGGCGGACCCGGGAAGCCCCGCGAGGACGACGCCGTCCGGTCGTACGGCGGCATCGTCCTGCTGCCGGGCGAGGAGCGCCGCGACCGCGGCGGCCCCGGCGTCGGCCCCCACCAGGACGAGCGGCCGGGCCACGCCGTCCGGGCCCGCGGCGCCCGCGACCGCCTCCTCCAGCCGCGCGGCGAAGGCCTCCGAAGCGGCTGCGGAGGAGCCGCTCCCGGCCTCGTCACCGCTGCGCGGCAGGTCGACGACCCGGACGCGGTAGGCGTCCGAGGCGAGCCGCCTGCCGAAGCGGGCGTAGGTCGCCGGTGACTCGCCCCGCCCGGGCACCACGATGACCGTGCCGCGCGTGAGCAGGCCCTCCGGGGCGAAGTGGTCGGCGTGGTCCGCGAGGTCCGCCTGGTTGGTGGTCTGGGTCATCTCATACTCCTGCGGTCGTGGTGTGTTCGAGGGCACGGAGCCCGGAGTCCCCGGCGCCGTGACCCAGTACGTGGTCCAGGACGGCGGCGGCGCCGCCTTCGGGAAGGGCGTCCGCGCGCCAGGCGACGTGCTGGTCCGGCCGGACCAGCACGTGGCCGGTGCCGTACACGGCGCGCGCCCCGGGATCGGTCAGGTGGATCACCGTGAAGGGCAGCGACCGGGCCGCCGCCTCCGTGAGGAATGTGTGCTCGACGCTGCGGTCCCCGGTGAGGACGAGCAGGGCGAAGGAGCTGCCGACGCGGTCGTGCAGCGTGCTGCCGTACGGGTCGATGGCTCCGTCGGGCGCGCGGTGGCCCGGCCGCGGGTCGTCCTCGTAGACGTCCGCGCGCCAACGGGGCTCCGAGCCGAGCTGGTCCGGCTCGTACCAGATCACGGACGAGGCGTCGTAGCGCTCGTCGAAGGCCACGCCCGCAGCGTCGTGATGGTCCCGGCGCAGCCGTTCGCCGATCTCCGCACGCCGCCGGACGGCCTCGGGGCCGTGGTCCGCGTCCTCGGGGATGCCTCCCCGGCGGATCTCGGCGAGCGCGCTCTGCGAGCGCCGCGAGCGCTCCAGGGCGTGGTCGGCCACGCGCTGGTTGTGCGGGCGCCGCTCCTCGTCGTAGGAGTCCAGGAGGGACTCGGGGGCGTGGCCGGCCAGTACGGCGGCCAGCTTCCAGCCGAGGTTGGCCACGTCCCCGATGCCCTCGCCGAGGTTGCCGCCGGGCGTGCGGACGTGCGCGGCGTCACCGGCGAGCAGGATCCGGCCGCGGCGGAACGACTCGGCGATCCGGGTGGCGTGGTAGAAGGTCGTCGCCGAGACGAGTTCGAGTTCGAGGTCGAACCCGAAGGCGGCCCGGCCGATCTCCAGGAGCTCGTCCTCCCCGGGCTCGTACGCGAGCGGGTACGGGCCGGCGTACACCCGCCATTCGCGGGTGCTCACCGCGGCCAGGAACCCGGAGGCCTTCTGGTTGACCACGATGTTGCTGCCATTGGGTGCGGCCCCGACCCGCTCGGATATGTCGCCGGTGCGCACGATCAGGCGCAGCCGCTTCTCGGTGGCGTGCTCCCCGTCGCGTCCGATGCCGGCCAGCCGGCGGGTGGTGCTGGAGCCGCCGTCGGTGCCCAGGACGTACGCCGCCCGGACGGTGCGGGCCTCGCCCGAGTCGACGTCGACGACCTCGGCGCGGACGCCGTCGCCGTCCTCGTGCAGCGCCCGCAGTTCCCAGCCCCCGGCGACGCTCGCCCCGCGCTCCCCGAGGTGGTCGAGGAAGACCTGCTGGAGCACCGTCTGGGGCCGGCGCAGCGCCTCCTGCGCCCTGGGCCGGGAGCCGCCGGGGCCGGTGAAGGTCCCCTTGAACGACGGGCCCGGCGCGGGCGCCAGCTCGTGCCCGGCGAGCGAGGTGACCAGCCTGGTGCCCCGGTTCCACTCCGGGGGGTAGGTCCAGGCGTCACGGATGCGCCGGAGCAGGCCCCAGCGCCGGAAGTGCTCCACCGTGCGCGCGGTGTGGCCCATGGCCCCGGCCCGGACCAGGGTCGCGGTGCGGGCGCGGTCGACGACGGCGACCCGGATGCCGCGCGCGGTCAGTTCCACGGCCGCGGCCAGGCCGACGGGGCCCGCGCCGACGATCAGTACGTCGGCTTCGGCGGGCGGGGTGGCGACGGGGAACCGGACGGTGTGGACGTCGCGCCCGCCCGTCTCCGGAAATTCGCTCATGGCCCCGCCCTCAGCCGTTCAGGAGCTGCGGTACGCGGGCGTTGCGGTTGGCCGGGACCGGCAGGCCCAGGTTGCCGCGCAGGGTGTCGGCCTCGTACTCGGTGCGGAACAGGCCGCGCTTCTGCAGCAGGGGGACGACTCCGTCCACGAAGAGTTCGAGGTCGTCGCTGGTGCGGAAGGCCAGGTTGATGCCGTCGAAGGTGCCGGCCTCGAACCACCGCTCGATGGTGTCGGCGACGGTGTCAGGGGCGCCGACGAACGGGGAGCGGTGGAACTCGTTGACCAGTTCGCCGACCTGGCGGAGCGTCAGGCTCTCGGTGCGGGCCCGCTCGATGAGCTTGGCCGCGCCCGTCCGGCCGCCCTTCTCGGCGAGGTGCGCGACGTCGGGGAAGGGTGCGTCGAGGTCGTGCACGCTGAAGTCGTACGCGCCGAAGGCCCGTCCGAGCAGGGCCAGGTTGCGGTCGAAGTCGTTGTCCTCCTCGAAGATCTCCCGCTCGCGGCGGTGGGCCGCCTCGTCCGTGGCGGCGACGACCGGGCTGCCGTGGATGAAGATCTTGATGTGCTCGGGGTCGCGGCCGTACGCGGCGGTGCGCGTCTTGATGTCGGCGTAGTAGTCCTGGGCCTGCTGCAGCGAACCGCCCGGCGCGTAGATGCCCTCGGCCACCTGGGCGGCGAGGTCGCGGCCCTCCTCGGAGACCCCGGCCTGGAAGATCACCGGCTGGCCCTGCGGGGAGCGGGAGAGGTTGAGCGGTCCGGCCACCTTGAAGTGCTCGCCCTGGTGGTCCAGCGCGTGCAGCTTGGCCGGGTCGAGGAAGAGGCCCCGCTCCACGTCGGCGGGGAACGCGCCGTCCTCGTAGGAGTCCCACAGCCCCCGGGCGACCTTGACGAACTCCAGGGCGCGGCCGTAGCGGGTGGTGTAGTCGAGGTGCTCGTCGAGCCCGAAGTTCTTGGACGTGCCGGTGTCGAAGCTGGTGACGACGTTCCAGCCGGCCCGCCCCGCGCTGATGTGGTCGAGGGAGGCGAAGCGGCGGGCGAGGTTGAACGGCGAGTTGTAGGTGGAGCTCGCCGTGCCGACCAGCCCGATGTGCCGCGTGTGGGTGGCGACCGCCGACAGCAGGGTGAGCGGCTCCAGGCGGTTGAGGTAGTGCGCCGGGTAGGTGGCGTTGATGAACTGGCTGTCGACGATGAACAGGGCGTCGAAGAGGGCGTGTTCGGCCGCCTGGGCCTGGGCTATGTAGTAGTTGATGTCGATGCTGGCGTTCTTCGCGACGCGCGGGTCCTTCCACAGGCCGTGCTGGCCCGGGCCTCCGACGCCGTACGGGTGCAGTGCGAGGTGGATCGTGCGGGACATTTCTGTTCCTGTCTGTAGCGATGGGGGAGCGGCGGGAGGGACTCAGGCGTGCAGGAGGCCGCGCAGGGCCTCGCGTTCGGCCCGGTCGGCCGGCGCGGTGTGCAGGGTGGGTGCGGAGCCCAGGAGGAGGCGGGTGTAGGGGTGTTGGGGGTGGCCGACGAGGTCGCGGGTGGCGCCGGTTTCGACGAGCTCGCCCCGGTAGAGCACCGCGATGCGGTCGGCGGTCCCGGCGACGGAGCCGAGGTCGTGGGAGATGAGTACGAGGGCGACCCCCGAGGCGCGGAGCTCCTTGAGGATCTCCAGGACCTGGACCCGGTTGGCTGAGTCCAGGGCGCTGACCGGTTCGTCGAGGATGACCAGCTCCGGTTCGGTGACCAGGGCGCGGGCCACCGCGACGCGCTGGCGCTGCCCGCCGGACAGCTCCCCGGGCAGCCGGTCGAGCAGTTCCTCCGCGAGGTGGACACGGGCGAGGAAGGAGCGGACCCGCTCGGCGGCCTCCCCGGGGGCGACGCCCTGGATCAGGAGCGGTTCGGCCAGGGACTGCGCGACGGTGAGGTCCGGGTCGAGACTGCGCAGCGGGTCCTGGAAGACGTACTGGACGATGCCGCGGTGGCGCAGCGCGCGCCACTGGCGGCGGTTGTACGCGGTGACCTCCTCGCCGCCGACCCGGATCGAGCCCGCCGAGGCGCGGACCAGGCCCAGCACCGCGCGGGCCAGGGTGGACTTGCCCGAGCCCGTCTCGCCGATGATGCCGAGGGTTTCGCCGGGGGCGACGCTCAACGACACCCCGTGCAGGGCGCTGCGGCGCCGTCGGCGCGAACCGTAGTGCACGTCGAGGCCGGTGACTTCGAGGACGGGTCCGGACGGCCGCGCGGCGGCGGCAGCGGTCTCCGTCTCCCGTACGGGTCGGCTGGTCACGATGTCTCCTGGGGTACGAGGAACTTGTCGAGGCCGTACTGCTCGTGCTCGGCGATGAGCAGCCGGGTGTACTCGTGCCGGGGCTGCCTTAGCACCGTGTGCGTCGGCCCCTGCTCGACCACCTCGCCCTGCCGCATCACGAGGACCTCGTCGCACAGTTGGGCGACGACGGCGAGGTCGTGGGAGACGACCAGCAGGGCGAGGCCCGCCCGCACGCGCAGGTCGGCGAGGAGGTCGAGGATCTCGGCCTGGACGGTGACGTCGAGGGCGGTGGTGGCCTCGTCGGCGATCAGGATCCGCGGGTCCGCGCAGATCGCCGCGGCGATCAGGACCCGCTGGAGCATGCCGCCGGAGAGCTCGTAGGTGTACTGGCCGTAGACCAGTTCCGGGTCGCGCAGGTGGACGGCCCGCAGGAGTTCTAGGGCCCGGTGGCGCGCTTCGCGCCGTTTCAGCCCCTTCTTGACCCGCAGGACTTCGGCGATCTGCGGGCCCACCCGGATCGAGGGGTTGAGGTAGGAGGCGGGGTCCTGGAAGACCGCGCTGATGGTGGTGGCGCGCAGGGAGGTCCACTGCCGGGGCGTCAGGTCGGCGATGTCGGTGCCGGCGATCTCCACCGAACCCCCGGTGACCTCGAAGTGCGCGGGCAGGATGCCCAGTGCCGCGCGGCAGGTGAGGGTCTTTCCGCTGCCGGACTCCCCGACGATGCCGACCGTCCTGCCCGGGGTGAGCTCGAAGCTCACGCCGTGGACGATCTCGCGCCCGGAGGCGTGGTCGCTGATGCGGACGTCGCGCAGGGAGAGGACCGGTGCGGCCGCCGGCGTGGCCGGGGCGGACGTTTCGCCGTCGCGGTCGGTGCTCCGGAGGTGTCCGGGAGCGGTCTGTGGGGACAGGGTCGTCATCGCTTGCCTCCGGCGGACAGGGGGTCGGGCTGCGCGCGCCGGTTGGCGCGGGCCCTGCGGTTGTTGACCAGGGCGCGGCCCGCCTCGCCGGAGACGTCGCGGATCGCGTCGGCGAGCAGATTGCTCGCCCAGACGGTGACCATGATCAGCAACGCGGGTGCGAGGGGGGCCCAGGGGCGTTGGCCGAGGTAGCTCAGGTCCGAGGCGAGCAGGCCGCCCCAGGTGGGCGCGGGCGGCTGGACGCCGATGCCGAGGAAGGTGAGGCTGGAGACGATGATGAAGCCGACGCCGATGGTCTGCGCGAGCGCCACCGCGATCGGCGGGAGCACCTTGGCCCACACGTGGCGGCGTACGACCCAGCCGGTCGAGGCGCCGGAGACGATCGCGGCCTCCACGTACGGGGAGCGGGCCACGGCGAGCGTGGCCGCGCGGGCCACCCGGTAGAAGAGGGGGGAGACCAGCGTGCCGGTGACGAGCATGGCCTGGGTGAGGCCGTTGCCGAGCAGGGCGATCACCGCGACGGCGAAGAGCAGGAACGGCAGCGCCACGAGCGTGTCGGTCAGCCGCAGGGTGATCCACTCGAAGCCCCGGCCGAGGTGGACGGACAGGATCCCGGGGAGCGCGCCGACGGCCAGGGCGGTCAGCGCGACTTCGAGCGAGCCGAGGACGCTGATGCGGGAGCCGTCGAGGAGACGGCTCAGGACGTCCCGGCCGAGGTAGTCCGTGCCCAGCCAGTGGTCGCCCGAGGCCGCCGCGAGCAGCTGCTCGCCGGTGGCCAGCGGATCCTGCGGGGCGATCAGCGGGCCGAGCAGCGCGAGCAGGCCGATCAGGGCGAGTACGGCGACGGAGATCCGTCCGGACGGCAGTGCGAGAACGCGGCGCACCATGGTCACACCCCCCGTTGGGAGGCCGGCGTCACGCGCGCCAGCACCAGGTTGACGATCAGGTTGAAGGAGACGACCAGGGCGATCGACACCACGAGGACCCCCTGGACGGCCGGTACGTCGCCGGCCTGGGCGGCGTCGTTCGCGAACCGGCCGAAGCCCTGGAGACCGAAGATCCACTCGGTCACCACGGAGGCCCCGACCAGGGCCGGGAACTTCAGGCCCAGGGTGGCGAGCGCGGGTCCGAGACCGTTGCGGAGCACGTGCCCGAAGAAGATCCGGCGCGGGCTCAGCCCCCGGACCAGCGCGCCCGTCACGTAGTTCTCCCGGTAGGCGGCGACGAGGCTGCCGCGCAGCTGGCGGGCGACGTCGGCGACGACGTCGAAGCTCAGCGCCACCGCCGGGAGGGTGATGTGGGCGAGCCAGGGACCGAACCCCTGGTCCGCGGGCACGTACCCGGCGGAGGGGAACAGGTGCAGTCCGACCGCGAAGACCGCGACCAGCACGATGCCGACGACGAAGGCGGGCATCACCGAGATCAGGGTGACGAAGCCCGTGATCGCGCGGTCGATCCACGTGGTGCGGCGCAGCGCCGCCACGGTGCCGAGGAGGAAGCCGGCGGTGACGCCGATCAGGAGCGCGAAGGTCGCGATGGACAGGCTCACGCCCAGGCCCAGACCGATGAGCGTGGAGATGTCCGCGCCATTGCTCCAGCTGGTGCCGAGCTTGCCGTGCAGGACCCCGCTGAACCAGTCCCAGTACTGGACCAGGAAGGGCTTGTCGAGGCCCCACTGGGCCTCCACCCGGTGGATCGCCTCGGGCGTGGCGTCCTCGCCGAGCTGGATCCGGGCCGGGCTGAGCCCGCTCATCGACCGCAGCGAGAACGTCACGAACGTCGCGACCAGGAAGACGGGCACGAAGATCGCCACCGACCGGGCGAGGGCGGCCAGGACGCGGCCCGCCGTGTGCCGGACCCTGGCCGCGGCGACCCCGGGGCGCCGGGCGGCCGCGGTACGGAGCGCGGTGGTTGCCATGGGGTTACCCCCTCTCTGTGGTGGACGGGTGTCAGCTGCCGGAGATGGTGACGCCGGTCCAGTCGATGTGGGCGGGGTTCTTGGGCAGGCCGGAGATGGACTTGCTCTTGGCGATGAGGTTCGGCGAGGAGTACGTGAACACCAGCGCCTTGCTCTCCAGGCCGGCCCGGGTCGCCGCCTGCAGGACCTTGGAGTAGTCGGGCGAATCCAGCGGGGTCTGGCGGACCTTGGCGATGGCCGCCTCGAAGCCGGCGGGCTGGTAGGGAGAGCTGAGGTTGAGCGGGCCGTTGGGGCCGAAGTGGGCGGTGAGGGTCTGCGCCGCGGAGTCCCGGCCGGTGGTCCCGTACAGCGAGAAGGTCAGGTCCTTGGCGAAGAAGGGGGTGGACCAGTTCTTGTCGATCTTGATGGTGACGGTGATGCCGACCTTGGCCAGCTGCGACTGGACGATCTCGGCCTGCGGGTCCTCGGAGGGGATGACGAGGCTGAGCTTCAGGTCGCCCGCCTTGTACCCCGCCTCGGTGAGCAGCTGCACCGACTTGGCCGGGTCGTGGGGGTAGGTGTTCTCGGACTCCGGGTCGAAGGCCACGTACCCCTTGGGGAACGGCTGGTTGGTCACCGAGCCGAAGCCGAAGGTGAGCTTGTCGACGAACTCCTGGCGGTTGACCGCGTATCGGACGGCGTCGACGACCTTGTCGTTGTCGAAGGGAGCCTTGTTGGTGTTGAGGCTGATGTTGGAGGCGTTGAACCCCGGCTGTACGAAGACGTCCAGACCGGCCTTCTTGGCCGCTTCGGCCTGACTGGGCCTGATGTCGGCGAAGTTGTAGACGCCGGTCTGCAGACCGGAGACCACCGTGGAGGCGTCGGGGGCCGAGGACAGCTCCACGTTGTCGATGTGGATGTTCTTCGCGTCCCAGTAGGCGGGGTTCTTCTTCAGGACCGCCTTGGTGCCCGGCACCAGCTGGGTGATGGTGAACGGCCCCGCACCGACCGGGTTCTGGTCCAGCTTCTCGGGGGCGCCGGCCGCCTTGGGGCTGGCGATCTGCAGCACCCGCTGGCCGAGGAGCTGCGGGATCTGGTAGTCGACCTGGGTGAGGTGGACGACCGCGTCCAGGCCGTTGGCGTCCACCGACGCGATCGAGGTCAGGTCCCCGAAGAGCGCGGAGTTCTTCTGCTTCTTGGCCCGCTCCACGGCCGCCTTGACGGCCGCGCCGTCGAGCGGCTCGCCGTCGCTGAACTTCAGGCCGGAGCGCAGGTGGAAGGTGACCTGGTCGCCCTTGTCGTTGTACTCCCAGCTCTCGGCGAGGTCCGGGACGGCCTTCCCGCTCTCGTCGGTGCGCGTCAAGGAGGCGTAGACCAGGGCGAGTTCGCGGAACTGGGCGCCGCTGCCGGAGACGACCGGGTCCCAGTGGGCCGGGAAGTACGAAGAGGTCCACTTCAGCGTGGAGTTGCCGCCACCGCCACCCCCGACGGAGGAGGCGTCACCGGCGCAGGCGCCGAGGGCGGGGGTCAGCACGGCGACCAGAGCGGCGGCGAGCACGGCGAGGCGCGGGCGTCCGGAGCGGCGTACCTGAGGGAGGTCCGTACCGGGTCTGCGGGTCACGAGGCGTGCGGACATGTCTGTTTTTCCTTGGACTTGGTCCAGGCCCGGTCAGGGCAGGAGGAGCGGGGATGCGGAAGGGCCCGGTGCCGCGCACGACCGGAGGCGGATGCGCCGGTGGTCGGGGGCAGCGGACGGAGGGGAGAAGGCTCCGGGGCGCGGCCGGGCCGCCCCGCGCTGTCGGCGCGGTTCGCCGGCAGGGTCACGGAGGGCGGGCCGGGAACGGACCCGGGCAAAGGCGGAAGCGGGGGAGGAGTACGACGGAGTGCGGGGCGCGGAGCCGGAATGCCCGGTCAGTGCACGCGGGCGGTGCGGCTCAGTGGGAGCGCGGCCGACCGGAACCGCCGGAGGCGGTGCGGCTGTTGGCGGGCGCGGTCCGGCGCCTGTGGGCCGGGGTCGGCTGGTGGGTCAGCGACAGAGGGCGCTGGACGTGCGCCGCAGGTCCACGTAGCGGCACACCACACCGGGGTGCGTCGTAAGCATGTGCCACATCCTGGGGGCAGTGGCCGGGACTGTCAATGGACACCAATTGGTGTCTCATTCGTCGGGACGGTACGAGCCGCTGGTCAGGGGCCTGTCAGCCCTTTGTCAGAGGCCTTTCAGTGGCCTGTCACGGAGCTGCGGGAATCCCGCGGCCGACGGCCGGATGCACCGCGGCCTCCTCGGGATGCAGCCACAGCGGGCCGTTCCCGGTCTCCACCCGCACCGCGTGCGGCGGCGGCCACGGGCCCTCGGCGAGCATCGGCCGGTCCGGCTCGCTCAGGCTCCGGTAGCGCTCCAGCGCCCGCTCCGGCGACGGCCTGCCGCCGGTCACCGGCAGGTCCGGGGCCAGCTCCCGCACCGCTGCCGCACACTCCTCGAACGTCCGCCAGCCGGGCACCGCACGATGGCCCGCGGAGGTGCGCAACAGCAGCGTCGGCAGGGCGTACCGGTGCCCCCCGTCGGTCTCCTTGGCGGTACCGGGATGCGGCGACCCGCCCCGCACGGACAGCACTTCGGCCACCGGGCGGCGTGCCTCCGCGCGGTCCGCGCGCACCTGCCCGAGGACCTCGGCGCCACCCGCGTCCGCCGCCAGCCGCCCCGGATCCAGGCCGGGCACGCCCCGTACCGCTGCCAGGGCCAGCGCGGCCGTGTCCGCCGGCACGCCGAGCACGAAGACGCTCTCCCGCAGCCGGCGCAGCACCCGCTCGGCCACCTCGGGACCCTGCCGCTGCGCCGCCTTGGCGACGAGCGAGGCGGGCCACGAACTCGCCGCCACCCGGCTGAGCCGCTCCGCGCGGGGCGCCAGGGTGTGCGCGGTGATGCCCTCGACGTAGCGCGCGTACCAGGCGGTCTCCGCCGCCGGGTCGGGGGCCGGGTCCTCGTCCTCGTCGAAGAGGATGCAGAACACCCGGCGCCAGCGGACCCGGCCGTCCAGCGCGGCCCGCAGCCGGCGGAACACCGGCTCCGACCCCCAGGCCCAGGGGCACAACGGGTCGGTGTACTCGACGACTTCGAGCCCCGGCGGCCGTGCCCCGGGCGGCGGGGCGGCCCCGGCCCGCGGGCCCGTCACGCGGCACCTTCGCGGGGCAGCCGGCCGGCCGCTCCCGCGAGGACGTCCGCGGGCAGCAGCGAGGCCAGCGTCGCCCCGCCCAGCACCGCCGCGGCCTGCGCCTCGATCCGCTGCCACACCCCGGGCAGCCCCACCGCGGCGCCGGGGTAGTCCAGCCCGGCCAGCGGCTCGCCGCGCAGCGAGATCAGCTCGCCGTCCACGGCGCGCGCCACGTCCAGCAGGGTGATCTCCTCGGCGGGCCGGCCGAGCCAGTAGCCGCCCTCGCAGCCGCGCTGGCTGCGCACCAGGCCGGCCTTCCGCAATTCGCCCACCACGGACTTCAGGAAGCGGAACGGGATCTGCTGCGAGGAGGCGATGGCCTCGCAGGTCAGCGGACGGGAGGGCTCACAGGCGAGCTCCAGGAGGGCGCGCGTGGCGTAGTCCGCCTTCGCGGAGATATGCATGCGCCCATCATGCCCGACGCCCCGCCCCCGGGAGGGGGCCGAGCGGCTTCCCGGCCCGCATTGCGGGAACATTGCCGCAGGTGAACGGCAAAGGACACCTCTTGACATCCTTTCTGGCACCCCTCTAGCGTCCCGGCCATGAGCGAGCCGCTGACTGCCCCCGGTGAAGGTTTCCACCCGCACCTCCCCGACGCCCCGGACCGTGCGACGGCCCCGCTGCGCACCCGCCTGCACCACGTCCGTGCCGGCTCCCTGGACGGCGACACGGCCCAGAGCGGCGGCATGCGCAGGTTCGCCGCCGTCAGCGGGAAGACCGTGGGCTCCGAGAAGCTCTGGATGGGGCAGACCCACGTGGCGCCCTCGACGGCCTCCTCCGACCACCACCACGGGGAGTCCGAGACCGCCATCTACGTGGTGAGCGGACACCCCGAGTTCGTCTTCATCGACGACACGGGCGAACACCCCGAGGAGGTACGGCTGGTCACGTCCCCCGGGGACTACATCTTCGTCCCGCCGTTCGTCCCCCACCGCGAGGAGAACCCGGACCCCGCCGAAGAAGCCGTGGTCGTGATCGCCCGCAGCACCCAGGAGGCGATCGTCGTCAACCTTCCGCGGCTGTACTCCCTCCCCGCGTCCGAAGGCTGAGGGCCCGGCACGCCGGCTCCCCGGGTCACGCGGGCGGTTCCGCCCGCCGCAGGGAGCGGACCGCCGGGACCGAGAGCAGCACCGCGAAGGTCACCACCGCGACCAGCGTGGACACGTACAGCAGTGTGCGCGCGCCGATGAGATCGGCGACCGGGCCGGCCAGGGCCTGGCCGACGGGGAAGGCGATGAGCGAGCCGGCGACGTCGTAGGCGTAGACCCGGTTCAGCACCGCCGCGGGGACCTGGGACTGGACGCTCGTGGCCCACATGACGCTCCAGAACGCCCAGGCGGCGCCCCCCACCACGAAGCACGCGCACGTCGACCACAGCGGCAGGCCCACGGCGTTGGACAGGGGGAGGACGACCCAGGCGAACATCGCGACCGCGCCGGCGGCCAGCGGACGCTTCGGGCGGAACCGCATGCCGATCAGGCCGCCCAGGACGTTGCCCGCCCCGAACGCCGTCCAGACCAGGCCGAGGCCGGTGGCTCCGTGCTCGTTCGCCACCAGGAGCGTGGTGAGGGGACGCAGCGGGCCGAAGGTCGTGATGCCGTTGACGGCCCAGGCCAGGATGACCACCCACAGCCAGGTCCGGGAGCGGAACTCGTGCCAGCCTTCGAGGAGGTTGCGCCAGGTCGAGGTCTTGCGGTCCGGGGCCGGCGCGGGAGCGAGCCGCAGCAGCAGGAGGCAGACGCCGCTGACGGCGAAGGTCGCCGCGTCGACGGCGAGCACCAGGGCGACGCCGAACACCGCGACCAGTACGGCGGCGACGGTCGGCCCGGCCATCGAGGCGATGGCCTCGGCGACGCGGATGGTGGCATTGGCCCGCTGCAGGTCCTTCGCCACCTGGGGGACCATGCTGGCGACACCCGGCTGGAACGCGGCGGAGGCGGTACCGCTTCCCGCCGCGAGCAGGAGCAGCAGCCAGAGCGGGGCGTGCCCGGTGCCGAACGCGGTCGCGGCTGCGATCTGGAGGCAGCAGCGCGCGGCGTCGGCGCCGATCATCATGCGGCGGGGGGTGAACCGGTCGGCGAGCACCCCGCCGAACAGGATGAGCACGGCGAACGGCAGCATCTGCGCGGCCAGGACGAAGCCCACTCCGGAGGCCCCGTAGCCGAGTTGTACGACGCCGAACATCAGAGCCACCGGCAGCATGGCGTCACCGAGGAGCGAGACCAGCCGGGCGGTGAAGTACAGCCGGAAGTTCTTGGTCCACAGCGGTGGCGCCACCGCTTCGTCGACGGCATCGGTGGTCAGCGTCACGGCTGTTCCCTCTCTCCGGGGCGGGCGCCGGGGCCGCGGCGGGTTGCCTCGGCGCCGGCGGGTGCGTACGGAGATGCTCGGCATCCGGGCCACCGCGTCGTCCGGGCGCAGGTGAACGGATGCCCCCCGATCCGTTCCTTTGCGCCGCACTCGGGCGACCGTTCGGACTGTGCCAGATCGCAGATCGGCCGGGCAACTTGGTTATCGAGGCGCTCGGCGTCGATGCCGGTCGGGCTTCAGGACCCCGGTCGGGCTTCAGGACCCCGGTCGGTCCGGGAGGCTCTGCCCGGCCGGGGGCGTGCGCGGTGCGAAGCGGACGGCGGCCTGGAAGCGGGCCCTGCGGGCGGCCCGGCGGAAGACCGTGAGGACGGCCGGGCCGGCGAGGCAGACGCAGAGGAAGTTGGTGACCGCGCGGCCGGTGTCCCAGCCGAGTGAGGTGGCCAGGTCGAAGGCCAGGTAGCGCTGGAACTGCTCGGTGAAGGGGAGGCCGGGGAGGTAGGCGATGGAACTGTTGGGGTCGAGGGAGAAGGGCCAGAAGGAGAGGTTGAGGAGGAAGCCGAAGAGGTAGCCCGAGACCGATCCGTAGACCGCGAGCATCACGACCTCACGGCGGCCGGTGGCCTTGGGGAGGAAGCCGGCGAGCATGCCGACGAAGGCGCAGCCGAACATCTGGTACGGCATCCAGGGCCCGACCCCGCCGGTGATGAGGGCGGAGGCGAAGAGGGACGTACAGCCCAGGGTGAAGCCGAAACCCGGTCCGTAGACGCGCCCGGCCAGCACGAGGACGAAGAAGACCGTCTCGATGCCGGCGGTGCCCGCGCCGAGGGGACGGATGGCGGCATTGACGGCCGACAGGACGCCCAGCATGGCCAGGGCCTTGGAGTTGATGCCGCCCTCGGCGATCTCCGAGATGACGACGGAGAGCACGATGACGAGCAGGACGCCGAAGATCAGGGGCGGAGCGTAGTTCGAGCCGAACTTCCCAGGTGCGACGAGGAAGGGCCAGAAGAACGCGATGAGCCCGAGGAAGGCCGCCATGGTGATGACGATGCCGGCCCGGGGGCGGATGCGGATGGCCGCGGCGTACGTGTTCACGCGTGCGGGTCCGTTCCGTCGGCGGCGGGGAGCACGGCGGCCAGCTGGTCGACGGTGAGGAAGGGCAGCGGGGCGAGGATCTTCGCGGTCTGCGGGGCGAAGACGGGGGAGGCGACGATGACCTCGGTGGTGGGGCCGTCCGCGACGATGTCCCCCTCGGCCATCACCACGACGCGGTCGGCGGCCCGGGCGACGAACTCGACGTCATGCGTGGAGATCACGACGGCCCTGCCCTCCGCGGCCAGGTCGTCGACGATGCGGATGAGTTCGCTCTTGGCGCGGTAGTCGAGGCCGCGGGTGGGCTCGTCCAGGAGCAGCACCCGCGGGGCGGCGGTCAGCTGGATCGCGAGGACCAGCGCGAGCTTCTGCCCCTCGGAGAGGTCGCGGGGGTGGGTGGCGCCGGGAATGCCGGGCGCGAGCCGGTCCAGGATGGTGCGGGCCCGGATCCCGTCCGCGGGGACACCGGACTCGGCGTCGGCCTGGTCGAGTTCCTGCCGGACCGATTCGAGGTAGAGGAGGTCGGTCGGGGTCTGGGGGACGAGACCGACGAGCTGCCGGGCCCGCGCGGCCGACAGCTTCTGCGGGTCCTGCGGCTTCGTGCCGCCGTCGGGATCGCCGACGGCCACGGTGCCGGCCTTGCGGGGGCCCGAGCCCTGGAGCGCCCAGAGGAGCGAGGACTTGCCGGAGCCGTTGCGGCCCATGAGCGCGGTGACCTCACCGCCGTGGAGCACGAGGTCGACCTCCCGTACGGCCGGGACGCCCTGGTAGGCCACGGTGACCCCGCGCGCGGTGAGGAGTTCGGGATGGGCGGCCGTCGGCGCGGGGCGTACCGGCGGGGGAGTCCGGCCGGCCAGCCGGGCCCGCAAGGGGGCGGCCGCACGCCGGGCGTCGCGGATGGAGAGCGGCAGCGGGGACCAGCCGGCCGTGCGGCCGAGCTCCACGACGGGCGGTGCGATGGACGAGGTACGGAAGATCTCGGCGGGCGTGCCCGATACGACGAGCCCGTCGCCCGGGAGGTGGATCACGCGGTCGGCGTACTGGACCACGCGCTCCAGGCGGTGTTCGGCGAGCAGTACGGTGACGCCGA
The DNA here is from genome assembly GCF_042722885.1 of Streptomyces sp. NPDC058401. Lineage (NCBI taxonomy): Bacteria > Bacillati > Actinomycetota > Actinomycetes > Kitasatosporales > Streptomycetaceae > Streptomyces > Streptomyces sp. NPDC058401. The sequence goes on along the minus strand of NZ_JBHXKA010000021.1, from coordinate 21,690 downwards.
GGTCGTGGACGAGGCGGGTGACGGCGGCGAGGACCTCCTCGGCGGCCGTGGGGTCCAGGGCCGAGGTGGGCTCGTCGAGGACGAGGACCCGGGGGTGGGCGGTCAGGACGGAGCCGATCGCGACGCGCTGCTGCTGGCCGCCGGACAGCTCGTGCAGGGCGCGGTGGCGCAGGTCGGCGAGGCCGAGGAGATCGAGGGTCTCCTCGACGCGCTTGCGCATGGTGGCCGGCGGGACCGCCAACTGCTCCATCGCGTAGGCGAGTTCCTCCTCGACCGTGTCGGTCACGAACCCGTCCAGCGGGTCCTGTCCCACCACGCCGACCACGTCGGCGAGTTCACGTGGAGGGTGCGCCGCGGTGTTCCGTCCGTCGACCACGACGCTGCCGAAGAGGGTGCCGCCGGTGAAGTGCGGAACGAGGCCGTTGACGGCGCCGAGGAGGGTGGACTTGCCGACCCCCGTGTGGCCGACGACCAGGCACAGTTCGCCCTCCTCCACGGTGAGGTTCACCTCGCGCAGGACCGGTTCGTCCGCGTCGTCGTACTGGACGGTGACCTCGTCGAAGGTGATCACTTGGATTCCTCGGTGCGCTGGGCGGGGACGACCGCGCGGGCGGGCGGGGCCGGGGGCGGGGCCAGGAAGCCGGCGGTACCCGCGAGGAGGATCGCGGCGGCGGGTACGAGCGGCAGGGTGGGCCAACTGAGCGGGTAGATCGAAGGGTTGAGTTCCGCGGCATTGAAGCCGACGTTGGTGAAGAGGAGGACCGCGGAGAGGACCCCGCAGCCGGCCACGGACCATTCGGCCGCGCGCCAGGGGTCCGGCCGGTAGGTGGTCCGGGTGATGCGCCGGCCGCCGAGACGCAGCCCCGCGAAGCACAGCAGGGCGCCGGCCCCCATGCACGGCAGGCCCAGCAGTTTCGGAGCGGTGGCGTCGAGCAGTCCGTACGCCCCGGCGCACAGGCCGCACATGCCGAGCAGCATGAGGGCGCCGGTCAGCCGCCGGGAACGGCGGGTGGCGGTGCCCGCGCGGCCGTAGCCGCGCGAATCCATGGCGGCGGCGAGGCGCAGCGACCGCTCCAGGGCGTCTTCGAGCACCGGTACGACGATGCCCCGCAGGGCGCGCAGCCCCTTGGCGCGGCCGGCCCGCAGCCGCCTGGCCCGGTGCACCCGCTGCACGCTCTGGACGAGTTGGGGCGCGACGCTGATGGACACGGTGACGGCGACGCCCAGTTCGTAGAGGGCGCCGGGCAGGACCCGCAGGGCGCGCTTGGGGTTGGCGAGGGTGTTGGCGGCGCCGATGCAGCACAGCATGCAGGCGAGCCGCAGTCCGTCGGTGGCGGCGGAGAGCAGGGCCTCCAGCGAGACGGGGCCGCCGAGCTGGATCCCCGCGTACCAGTCGGGTGTGGGGATGTGCGGCAGGGAGAAGAGGAAGTGGTCGCGGGGGGTGATGCCGGTGGCGAAGACGGCGCGGAACAGCACCCGGATCGCGACCACGGTGAGGGCCAGGTACAGGTAGTAGGCGAACCCGCGGGCCCAGGGGGCCTCGGTGCGCCGCATGGTGACGACGTAGCCGAGGACGGCGAGGACGAGGAACAGCAGCAGCGGGTTGTTGGTGCGGCTGACGGCGGTGGCCAGGGCGAGGGCCCAGATCCACCAGGCGACCGGATGCAGGGTGCGGGGCAGCCGCCGGCCGCCCGTGTCCGGCGCGACGGCGGACACGGGCGGCACGGGCGGCTTGGCCGCGGCCACGGGGGTGGTGCGGGACACGCGGCTACTCCGTACCACGACGGCGGCGCCGGGCCGCGTACACGGCGGCGCCACCGATCAGGAGCACCAGGGCTCCGGTGGCGACGGCGGGCAGGTACGAGCCCACGTCGTGGGCGGCATCGGCGGCGGGGGCCGCCTCGACGACCCGGGGACCCGGCGCGGACGCGGCGGCCGCCGGCGCGCTCGACGAGGCCGAGGGGGAGGGGGAGGGAGCCGGGGAGGCGCTCTCGGAGGGACTCGGCGAGGCCGGTGGGCTCTCCGGAGCGGTGGGGCCGGGCGTCGGCGTCTGCGGGTCGGGCTCGGGCGGGTTCTCCGGCTTGGGACCCGTGCCGACGGTCGGCGGCACGGGCGCCGCCGTGCGGGTGTCCATGGGCGCGGGTCCGCCGGTCGGCTCGGTGTTCTTGGCCCGGAGCTGGTCGGGGGTGACGGTGGGCTTGCCCTCGGTGCCCTCGATGTCGGTGCCGCCGAAGATCCACAGGTCCACGCTGCCCGGCTCGGGCTTGTAGAGCATGGCGCCGAGCTGGCTGTACTCCCAGGTGTTGCGGCCCGGGTCGGCGTGCCAGTACGACCAGTAGGCGGAGGCGGGAGGCGTCAGCACGCAGTCGTCCTGCTGCGGGGTGGGGAACTGCTTGCCGCCCTGGAAGCCGCTGTACCCGATGCGGCAGATGAAGGCGGGACCGTCGTGGCCGGTGCCGGTGGTGGCCCAGCCGCCCTGGTTGAGGAGCTCGTAACCGGTGGTGGGCGTGGAGCCGCAGGAGCGGTAGACCGGGCCGCCCCAGCGGCTGAAGTCCACGGCGAGGACGGCCCCGGAGGACGTGGTGCACTGCCCGATGGGCAGCGGGGCGGCCCCGGCGGGGGCCGCGGTGGCGGCGAGGGCCGCCACCGTCAGCCCGAGCGCGGCGGCCGTACGCGACAGGGCACGCAGGACGCGGCCGCGGATCACGCCTCGCCCCCGGTGGCCGCGCGGCGGCGCTTCGCGGCGCGGGTCAGGCCCCAGCCGCCGAGGGTCAGCAGCAGGGCCGCCGCGCCGAGCCCGCCGACCTGGGCGCCGGTGGAGGCGAGGCCCCCGCCGTTCCCGCCGGAGCCCGAGCCGCCCCCGCTCTCACCCGGGCTCACGATGACGGGCGAGGAGGAGGAGGGGGAGGGCCGCACCGAGGTGCTGGGCACGGGCTGCGGGCCGGTGCCGCTCATGTCGCGGGTCAGCAGGCCGAAGGAGATGCCGGTGGCGCCGCCGACGGCCTGCGCGGAGGCCCGGACGTCGGAACCGGGCTGGCCGCCCTTGGCGATGGTGAAGCCGCCGTCGCCGTTCTGCTGGGAGACGAGGAACTTGCGGGCCTTGGCGATGCGGTCCGCGTGCTTCGTGCCGTCCAGGGACATCCCCTGCACCGCGAGGGCCGCGGAGTTGACGGAGTTGCCGGATGCGCCGGGGAAACCGCCGTCCTCCTTCTGCTGGGTGGCCAGCCAGGCGACGGCCCGGTCGACGGCCTCCTGCGAGGCGGCGTCGGGGAGCAGGTCGAGGGCCATGGCCGCCATCGCGGTGGAGTCCACCTCGGCCCGGCTGGCCTCGCCGATCAGGCTGGGCCAGGCGCCCGAGGGCTCCTGGAGGCTCTTGAGGTAGGCGATCGGTTCGGCCGCGGCGGCCGTCTCGCCGGCGCGGACCTGGGCGATGACACCGAGGGACTGGGAGAAGACGGAGGTGGCGTAGGCGTAGTTGCCCTTCGCCGCGCACTGCTTGGGGGTGTCGTTCTTCGCCGCGCAGACGCCCTTGGCGAGCGCGGCGAGCAGGTCCTGGCCGCCGAAGTCGCGGGGGTCGCGGCCCACGGCTTCCGCGAGGAGGGCCGTCTTGCCGAGGGAGCCGCCGCCGGCGTACTTGGTGCCGATCAGCGTCCAGTCGTTGATGGTGCGTCCCTTGCCGTCCTTGCCGCCCTTGTCGAGGAAGTCGACGATGCCCCGCAGCGCGGAGTTGTCCTGGCCGGTGGCCGCGAGTGCGTAGGCGCCGTCGATGGTCAGGCCGTAGTCGGCGAAGCCGGTGCCCGGGCCGCTCTCGTAGTAGCGGCCCTGGATCAGACGGCTGTGGTCGGCGAGGTACGCCGAGCCCTTCCGCAGGTCCGGCCCGTCACCGGCCGGAGGGGTGACGGGCGGGGTCACCGGGGGAGTGACCGGCGGCGTGGTGGGCGGCGTCGTCGGCGGGGTGGTCTTCTTCGTGGTCAGCGCCACCAGATCGCTCTTGGCGCCCGCGACGGCGGCCGGGGCGGTCGCGAACAGCCGCGATTCGGTGTCGTCCTCCTCGAAGCCGAAACCGGCCCCCGGGAACTGGTGCCGGGAGAGCCAGGAGACGCCCGCGTCCGCGAAGGCCCCGTCGCCGAGGGCGCGCAGGGCCTGGGCGGCCCAGGCGGTGGAGGCCGGGCTGCCGGTCGTCAGGTACGAGGCGGAGGGCCAAGCACCGGTCGCCAGCTGGGACTTCTTGAGCCAGCCGCGGGCCTTCTGCACGGCCGCGTCGTGACCGCCGGCCCGCTTGAGGGCCAGCGTGATCAGCCCGGTGGAGTTCGCGTCGCTGTCGCACCATTCGCCGGCGCGGATGAGGATGGAGGTGAAGCCGCCGTCCTCGCACTGGAGCCCGGTCAGCCGGTTCACGGCGTCCCCCGGCGGTGTCACGCCTCCGTTCAGCAGGGCGATGACGGCCATGGCCTGGGCCTCGGACTGGCCGGTGGTGCGGAAGTCCCCCCTGGTCAGGCAGCCTTCGATGTTCTCGCCGTCACCGATGTCGCGCGGGCAGACGTACGTCAGCAGGTCGCCGAGCAGGTCGTGACCGCCGAAGGCGCGGGGGTCCTTGCCGGTGGCCTCGGCGACGAGCGCGAGCCGGGCGGCCGCGGTGGCGTCGGGGATCTTGTCCTTGCCGGCCGGGTAGGCGTACGCATCGGTCTGCGCGGGTGCGGCGAGGAAGCCCGCGACCTTCTTGGCCGCCGGGCTCTGCGGATCGCCGGCCTTCAGGGCGAACACGGCCTCGGTGGTGAGGAAATGGTTCGGGGTGGTGGCGCCCTCGTCGACGACGCGCTCCCCGTCCGTCAGCTTCCCGGTGACCCAGCGGGCGGCCGCGGCGACGTCGACCGACCCCGCGGGCACGGTGGGCGGGGCCGTCGGCACGGTCGGATCGGGGGTGGAACCTCCCCCGGCGCGCACGTCGTCCGGGGAGAATCCGGGCCTGCCCGAGGTGCCCCCGACGTCGGTGCCGCCGTAGACCCAGGCGTCCACATCGCCGGGCTGCGGGGTGCGGGACATGGCGCCGAGCGAGCTGTAGGTCCAGCTCTTCTGGCCGGGGGAGGCGGTCCAGTACGACCAGTAGGCGGTGGCCTGCGGGGTGAGGACGCAGTCCTCCTTGGCCGGAGTGGGGTACTGCGTACCGGAGTTGAAGGAGCCGTTGCCTATCCGGCAGATGAATCCGTCACCGTCGTGGACGGTGCCCTCGGTGGTGAAGCCGCCGGTGTGCAGCAGCTCGTAGCCGGTGGTGGGGGTGGTGTCGCAGCCGCGCTCGACCTTGCCGCCGAAGGGGCCGAAGTCCACGGCGACGACGGCGCCGTTGGTGGCCGTGCACTGCTCGATCGGATCGGCGTTCGCGGAGGTGGGAACCGTGAGGAAGGCCACTCCCGCACCGAGCGTCAGGAAGGACGCGGTCACGAGGGAGAGGAACCGCCGTCTCGTTCCCGCACGCCGTTGCGCCTGCTGTTCGGTCCCCACCGCGGCCCTCGTCTCTGCCGGGCGGCCGGGTACGTGGCGATGCGCCCCCGCAGGGCTCATGGGCCATGGGGAGGCTGCGACGACCACACCGCAGTCCGCGACGGCGTTCTTCGTACTTGTGACCCAGCCCCAGGCATTCCGGCTCACCCGGGACGCCCCGGGCCTACGGTTGCGGGTCAGCGCCGGAATTCGACCGGCTTCCCCTGGTACTGAGCAGTTATCAGCCGGAGTGCAACACGGATGTCGGTGACGCGTCAAGGTGGCGTGAGTCTCACGGGGCGCTCACCCGGGCACCGGCGCGGGTCCGGCGGCTGCCCGCCCTCCGGGTGGCTGGCGGAGCCTTGATCACTCCGGTAGCGTCCTGGGCTGCCACGTGGGGGAATCCGGTGCGAAGCCGGAGCTGACGCGCAGCGGTGTGGGACGGCGGGGGCCGTTCCGAGCCCGAATGCCCAAGCGGCGATGCACTACAGGAAGCCGTACCACGCGTTCCGGACGGCGGCCCTCCGACCATGCCCCGGCCGTGCTCGTGTGCGGTGACGTGCGGGCGTGCTCAGGCGGTGGCCGGCGTTCGCCGATTCCAGGAGCAGGCCATGTCCCGTCCCCGTACCTCCCGCCGCCTCGCGCTCGCGGTGCCCGCCGCGCTCGGCGCCCTCGTCCTCACCGCACTGCCCGCCTCCGCGACCTCCAGCCCGGCGCAGATCGCCACGTCCAAGACGAACGGCGTCACCTACCTCAAGTCGCTCCAGGCGGCGGACGGTTCGTACGCCGGGTCCGGGCTGTCCAACGAATGGGCGTTCAGCGCCTTCGCCGCCGCCGGTACGGCCGTCGTCGACGTCTACCCGGGCGGCGACACCACGAAGAACGCCCGCACGGTCTACCGCAACCTGCTCTCCACGGCGGCCTGGCCGCAGGCCTCTCCGGTGGTCACCGACTACGAGCGCGGCACCCTGAACGCCTACGCGGCAGGCATCGACCCGGCCCGCGTCTCGGCCTCGCGCAACCTCGTCGCGAACGTCTACTCCTACTGGCAGACGGCCGAGGCGGGCTACTTCGGCCCGTCCGGAAACTTCAACGGCACGGTCTTCGCGGCCCTTTCGCTGCGCGGGGCCAAGACCCAGGGCGGCGCCCACCGCATCCCGCAGGCGCTCACCGACTCCATGGTCACCCGCATCCGCGCCAACCAGCACGTGGACGGCGGTTGGACCTACAACAAGGCCGAGGGCAACCCCACCGTCCTCAACTCCGCGGGCGACGTCGACATGACGGGCGCCGCGATGGCTGCCCTCTGCGTCTCCGGCGTCCCCAACACGGACGCGGACGTCGTGCAGGCCAAGAACTTCCTCAAGGGCAAGCTGGCCGCCACCACCGGCGCCTTCAACTCCCTGTACGGAGTCAACACCAGCTCCAACGGCTGGGGCGTGGCGGGCCTGAACGCCTGCGGCATCAACCCGCAGACCGGCGACTTCCTCACCGCCAACGGCAAGACCCCGATCGACTTCCTGATCGCCAACCAGTACAACCCGGCGGGCGGATTCAAGTACAAGCCCGCCGACACCTCGCCCTCCGCCTACGCCTCCATCGACGCACTGCGCGCCGTCGTCGGCGGCGGATTCACCACCGCCCCGCCGGCCCCCGTCACCCCGGGTGCCCCGCAGTGGGTCGCCCAGTCGGCCTTCACCGCCGGCACCGCCGCCAAGCTGGCCCTGACCGTCGACGACGGCGCCGGCGGCCTCAAGGTCTGCTCGGTGGCCTTCACCCCGACCGGGACGACCACCACCCTCGGCGACGTGCTGAACGCCGCGACCACCGGCGCCACCCCGTCGGGCTGTGTCGCGGGGGTCACCCCGTCCTCCGGCACCGGCACGATCACCAACGTCAACGGCAAGGCCAACAGCGGCTCCGACACCTGGAAGGTCAGCGTCGACGGCTCGGCCTTCGCCGGCGCCGCCCGCAACAAGGTGATCAACGTGGGCGACACGATCGCCCTGCGCTGGGGCGCCTGATCCCCGCGGGTGCGGGCCCCGGCTCAGCGGGGCCCGCACCCGTTTCGGGCTGTCGGCGGCTCAGCCGTGGGTGAAGTGCGGAGGCCGTTTGTCCACGAAGGCGGACATGCCCTCCTTCTGGTCGGCCGAGGCGAACACCGCGTGGAACAGGCGGCGTTCGAAGCGGACTCCTTCGGCGAGGGTGGTCTCGAAGGAGCGGTTCACGGCCTCCTTGGCCATCATCGCCACCGGCTTCGACATCCCGGCCACGGTCTCGGCCACGGACAGGGCCTCGGCGAGCAGCTCGCCCGCCGGGACGATCCGGGAGACGAGCCCGGCCTGCTCGGCCTCCTCGGCGCCCATGGTGCGGCCCGTCAGGCAGAGTTCCATCGCCTTGGCCTTGCCGACGGCGCGGGTGAGCCGCTGCGAGCCGCCGATGCCGGGGATGACCCCGAGCTTGATCTCGGGCTGCCCGAACCTCGCGGTGTCGGCGGCGAGGAGGATGTCGCAGAGCATCGCCAACTCGCAGCCGCCGCCCAGCGCGTAGCCGGAGACCGCGGCGATCGTCGGCGTACGGACCTGGCCGAGCCGGTCCCAGGCGGTGAACCAGTCGGAGAGGTACATGTCCATGTAGCTCTGCGGCCGCATCTCCTTGATGTCGGCGCCCGCGGCGAAGGCCTTCGCGGAGCCGGTGAGGAGGATGCAGCCGACCTCCGGGTCCCGGTCCAGCTCCTCGGCGGCCGCCACCACCTCGGTCATGACCTTCAGGTTGAGGGCGTTGAGGGCCTCCGGCCGGTTGAGGGTGATGACGGCGACCCGGCCCTTGCGTTCGAGCAGGATGGTCTCGTAGGGCGTACGGGCGGTCATGCGGATGCTCCGTTCTGCGGTCGGAGGGTGCGGACGATCGCGGAGAAGTCCAGCCCGGCGCCCTGTCCCGCGGCGAACGCGGCGTACAGCTCGGCGGCCTTGAGACCCAGCGGCGCGTGCACGCCGCCCGCCCGCAGGGCGTTGGCGGCCAGGCCCAGATCCTTGGCCATGAGGGGTGCGGCGAAGCCGGGCCGGTACTCGCGGTTGGCGGGACTCGTCGGAACCGGGCCGGGGACGGGGCAGTTGACCGTGAGCGCCCAGCACTGGCCGGAGGCGGTGGAGGCGACGTCGTAGAGCGCCTGGTGGTCCAGGCCGAGGCTCTCGGCGAGGACGAAGGCCTCGCTGACACCGATCATCGAGACGGCGAGGATCATGTTGTTGCAGATCTTCGCGGCCTGCCCCGCGCCCGCTGCCCCGCAGTGCACGGCCTTCTTCCCCATGACGTCAAGGAGGGGTTCGGCGGCGGCGAACTCCGCCTCCCCGCCACCCGCCATGAAGGTGAGCGTGCCCGCCTCGGCGCCGACCACCCCGCCGGACACCGGGGCGTCGAGCGCCCGGTGCCCGGCGGCCGTGACGGCCTCGTGCGCGGTGCGGGCATCGGCCACGTCGATCGTGGAGCAGTCGACGAACAAGGTGCCGGGCCGGGCGGCGGCGAGCAGCCCCTCGTCCCGGTACAGGGCGAGGACGTGGCGGCCGGCCGGGAGCATGGTGATCACCACGTCGGCGGGTGCGGCAGCGTCGGCCGCCGATGCGGCCGGTTCGACGCCGGCCGTGGCCGCGGCGGCGAGCTGGTCCGGTACGAGGTCGAAGCCGAGGACGCGGTGGCCGGCCGCGACCAGATTGGCGGCCATGGGACCACCCATGTGTCCGAGTCCGATGAATGCGACGGTACGGGTCACCAGGCGACCTCCGTGGACGATGCGGACGCGGCGAGGCGGAGTTCGCGGTCGCCGAGCGGGGCGAAGAACCGTTCGACGTCGGCCGGGTCCACGGCCTCCAGGACGGCGGGGGACCAGTGCGGGTCGCGGTCCTTGTCGATGACCTGGGCGCGGATGCCCTCGACGAGGTCGGGGGAGGAGAGGGCGGCGAGGGAGACGCGGTACTCCTGCTCCAGGACCCGCTCCAACGGGCCGAGCGCGCGGGCCCGGCGCAGCGCGGCCAGGGTGACCTTGACGGCGGTCGGTGACTTCTTCAGGAGCGTGTCCGCCGCGGCCTTCGCGGCGGGGGCGTCCGATGCGCGCAGCCGCGCGAGGATCTCCTCGACGGTGTCGGCGGCGTAGCAGGGGTCGATCCACGCGCGTGCGGCGTGGAGTTCGCCGGGCGGCGGCTGTTCGACGTACCGCTCCAGTACGGCGTGCACGGACGCGGAGGCCAGGTCGCGGCCCAGGGCGGACAGGGCCGCCGAGGGGACGAAGTGGTCGGCGAGCCCGCACGCCAGGGCGTCCGCCGCACCGACGGCCGAGCCCGTCAGGGCGAGGTGGGTGCCGAGTTCTCCCGGGGCGAGGGCGAGGAGGTAGGTGCCGCCGACGTCCGGGACGAAGCCGATGCCGGTCTCGGGCATGGCGATGCGGGAGCGTTCGGTGACGATGCGGACGCTCCCGTGCGCGGAGATCCCGACGCCGCCGCCCATCACGATGCCGTCCATGAGGGCGACGTAGGGCTTGGGGTAGCGGGCGATGCGGGCGTTGAGCCGGTACTCGTCGCGCCAGAACTCCGCGGAGGCCGCGCCGCCGGTGCGGGCGTCCTCGTGGATCGCGCGGATGTCGCCGCCCGCGCAGAGGCCGCGTTCGCCGGCGCCCTCGATGACGACGGTCTCGATGCCCGGGTCCTGCTCCCAGGCGGTGAGGGCCCGGTCGATGCGCAGGGCCATGGGGTGCGTGAGGGCGTTGAGGACCTTCGGGCGGTTGAGGGTGATGTAGGCCGCGTGGCCTTCGGTGCGCAGGAGGACGTGGTCCGGTTCTTCGGAGGATGCATCGGGGGAGGCGTGGTTCATCGCAGGGTCTCCGTCAGTCCGCGCGCGACGATGACGCGCATGACCTCGTTGGTGCCTTCCAGGATCTGGTGGACGCGCAGGTCGCGCACGATCTTCTCGATGCCGTACTCGCTGAGGTAGCCGTAGCCGCCGTGGAGTTGGAGGGCGCGGTCGGCGACCGCGTACCCGGTGTCGGTGGCGAACCGCTTGGCCATCGCGCACAGGCGCGGGGCCAGCGGATCGCCCGCGTCGAGGGCCTCCGCGGCCTGCCGGAGCAGGGCGCGGGCGGCGGCCAGTTCGGTGGCCATGTCGGCCAGCCGGAACTGGAGGGCCTGCGCGTCGATGAGCCGGCCGCCGAAGGCCTCGCGGTCCGCGAGGTGGGACAGGCTGCGGTCCAGGGCGCTCTGTGCGCCCCCGAGGGAGCAGGCGGCGATGCCGAGGCGCCCGCCGTTGAGGCCGTTCATGGCGATGCGGAAGCCGTCGCCCTCGGCGCCGAGGCGGCGATCGGCGGGGATCCGTACGCCGTCCAGGACGACCTGGCGGGTGGGCTGCGCGTTCCAGCCCATCTTCGCCTCGTTGGGTCCGAACGAGACGCCGGGGTCTTCGCGTTCGACGACGAAGGCCGAGATCCCGCCGGGTCCGGACTCGCCCGTCCGCGCCATGACCACGTAGACGCCGGCGGCTCCGGCGCCGGAGATGAACTGCTTGACGCCGGTCAGGACGTAGTGGTCGCCGTCCCGCTCGGCGCGGGTGCGCAGGGCGGCGGCGTCCGATCCGGCCCCGGGCTCGGTGAGGCAGTAGCTGCCCAGGACCTCGGCCGTGCACAGGGAGGGCAGCCATCGTGCGCGCTGCGCCGGGTCCCCGTAGCGGTCGATCATCCAGGCGACCATGTTGTGGATGGAGAGGTACCCGGCGATGGACGGGCAGCCGGTGGCGAGGGTCTCGAAGACGAGGACCCCGTCGCTCCGGCTGAGCCCGGAACCCCCGTGCTCCTCGCGGACGTAGACCCCGCCGAGCCCCAGCGCGGCGGCCCGGCGCAGGACGTCGACCGGGAAGTGCTTGGTCCGGTCCCACAGGACGGCGTGCGGAGCGAGCTGTTCCTGGGCGAAGTCGAGGGTGACCTCGGCGAGGGCGAGCTGGTCCTCGGTCAGGGTGGCCACCGGGCTCATCCCGTCGTCGGGATGGTGAAGTTCGCGCCCTCCTTGGCCCCGGAGGGCCAGCGCGAGGTCACGGTCTTGGTCCGGGTGTAGAAGCGGATGGAGTCGGGACCGTGCTGGTTCAGGTCGCCGAAGCCGGACCGCTTCCAGCCGCCGAAGGTGTGGTAGGCGACGGGGATGGGGATCGGCACGTTGACGCCGACCATGCCGACGCCCACCCGGCGGGTGAAATCGCGGGCGGTGTCGCCGTCCCGGGTGAAGATGGCCACGCCGTTGCCGTACGGGTGCTCCGTGGGCAGGCGCAGCGCCTCCTCGTAGTCGGCGGCCCGTACGACGCTCAGCACCGGGCCGAAGATCTCCTCGCGGTAGATCCGCATCTGTGGGGTGACGCGGTCGAAGAGGCTGGGACCGGTGAAGTAGCCGTTCTCGTGCCCGGGCAGGGTGAACCCCCGTCCGTCCACCACGAGTTCGGCGCCCTCGACCGTCCCGATGCCGACGTAGCGCTCCACCCGGTCCAGTGCGTCGCGGCTGACCAGCGGCCCGAAGTCCGCCTCGGGATCGTCGGAGCGGCCGACGCGCAGGGTGCCCATGCGCTCCTTCAACCTGGCGACCAGCGCATCGGCGGTCTCCTCGCCGACGGGTACGGCGACGGAGACGGCCATGCAGCGTTCCCCGGCCGAGCCGTATCCGGCGCCGATCAGCGCGTCGACGGCCTGGTCCAGGTCGGCGTCGGGCATCACGACCATGTGGTTCTTGGCCCCGCCGAAGCACTGGGCGCGCTTGCCGTGAGCGGCGGCGGTGGCGTAGACGTACGCGGCGATCGGGGTCGATCCGACGAAGCCGAGGGCCTGCACGCGGGGGTCTTCGAGGAGGGTGTCGACGGCTTCCTTGCCGCCGTTGACGACATTGAGCACGCCGGCCGGCAGGCCCGCCTCCAGGAACAGCTCGGCCAGCCGCAGCGGTACGGACGGGTCGCGTTCGGAGGGCTTCAGGATGAAGGAGTTTCCGCAGGCCAGGGCGGGGGCGGCCTGCCAGAGGGGGATCATGGCGGGGAAGTTGAAGGGGGTGATCCCGGCGACGACGCCCAGCGGCGAGCGCAGCGAGTGCACGTCGATGCCCGTGCTCGCGTTGTCGGTGAACTCCCCCTTGAGCAGGTGCGGGATCCCGGCGGCGAACTCGACCACCTCCAGGCCGCGTTGCAGGTCACCATGGGCGTCGGCCACGGTCTTGCCGTGCTCGGCGGACAGCAGCCGGGCGAGCGACTCCCGCTCCCCTTCGACCAGTTGGAGGAAGCGCAGCAGGACGCGGGCCCGACGCTGCGGGTTCCACTGCGCCCAGTCCACCTGCGCTTCCTGGGCGTTGGTGATGGCGGCCTCGGTGTCGGCGCGCCCGGCGAGCGGGACGCGGGCCTGCACCGCTCCGGTGTTGGGGTCGTACACGTCGGCGAAGAGGCCGGACGCGCCGGTGGTGTGGTTTCCGCCGATGAAATGGGTGAGTTCGCGGACCATGGATGCCTGCTCTCGTCAGGTTGGATCCGGGATGGCACGACGTGACCGCGGACGGACCCGGTGGGGGTGCGCCGCGAGGGAAACGTCGTGGGACTACGAGCGCGCGGAAAGGGTGTGCGCGTGCTCCGCCAGATCACCAGGGTCGTGGGTACAAACCGGTGCCATGCGTGTCTGCTCCATCCTCGTGGACAACACGGAACATCCGCGGCCGGTATCCTGACTCCCGGATCACCGCGCGGCGCCCGCCTTCCCGACAGCCCTCGTCGGTGGCGTGTGGATGGCAGCACACTCCCCGGTCACAGTGGCGGGACCGTGCCGGTTTTTCACCGGCTTCCCTGCACCGCGGACCTTATGGGCACGAACATATAGTTGGACGTCCTAGTAAGTCCAGACCCGCCGCCCGCGCGCCTACAGTCGGTGCATGCGCATCGTCTCCCTGCTCCCGGCGGCCACCGACATCGTGGCGGAGCTCGGTCTCGCCGCCGACCTGGTCGGACGCACCCACGAATGCGACTGGCCGCCCGCGGCGGTCGCCTCCGTACCCGTGGTCACCCGGGCCGAGTTCGCCGCCGAGGAGCTCAGCAGCCGGGAGATCTCCGAAGCCGTGGGCGGGGCCGCCCACTCCGGCTCCTCCCTCTACACCCTGGACACCGCGGCGCTCGCCGCCCTCGCCCCGGACCTCGTCCTCACCCAGGACCTGTGCGACGTCTGCGCCGTGTCCTACGAGGGAGTCTCGCGCGCGGTGCGCGTACTCCACGGTGGAGCCCGCGTGCTCAGCCTGGAGCCGCGCACCCTGGACGACGTACTGGACTGCCTGGTCACCGTCGGGGACCTGCTCGGCGTACGGGAGCGGGCGGAACGCCGGCGGACGGAACTGCGCGCCCGGCTCGACGAGGTGCGCGGGCTGACGGCGGGGCGGGCCCGGCCCCGGGTCGTGGCCGTCGAATGGCTCGACCCGCTGTGGCCCGCCGGCCACTGGGTGCCCGAACAGATCACGTGTGCCGGGGGCGAACCGCTGCTCGCGGCGCCGGGGGAGCACACGAAGCCGATGACCTGGGAAGCGGTCCGTGCCGCCCGCCCCGACGTGCTCCTGCTCCTGCCCTGCGGCTTCCCGCCCGAGCGCACGCTCCGCGAACGGGACCTGCTGACCTCCCTTCCCGGCTGGCACGAGCTCCCCGCCGTACGGGCGGGGGAGGTCTGGGTCCTGGACGGGCCCGCCTACTTCAACCGCCCCGGGCCCAGAGTGGTGCGCGGAGCCGAGGTGCTCGCCCATGTCCTGCACGGGGTTCGGGCGGGTGAGCCCGTGACCACGGCCGAGGCCCGCCGCATGGAGGAGTGAGCGGCGGGGCCGCGGCCGTGGTCAGTCGCGGGCGGGGGCGGGGCCGTGGGCAGGGACGGGGGCAGGGACGGGGACGGAGCCGCGGTCGGGGGCAGGGGCGGGAGGGCCCACCACCGGGTACGGGACGAAGGTGCTGCTGTTCTCGTCCACGGCCAGGGCCCGGCCGAGCGGCGGGACCGCCCGCTGGGGACAGTCGAGGCGTTCGCAGAGGCGGCAGCCCATGCCGATGGGGGTCGCCGCCGACCTGTTGTCGAGGTCGAGCCCGTCCGCGTACACGAGCCGGGAGGCGTGCCGGATCTCGCAACCCAGGCCGATGGCGAAGGTCTTGCCGGGCTCGCCCCAGCCGCCGCGGTGCCGGGTGACGGCGCGGGCCGTCCACAGGTACCGCTGCCCGTCCGGCATGGCCGCGACCTGTACGTGGATGCGGCCGGGCGCCGCGAAGGCCTCGTACACGTTCCACAGCGGGCAGGTGCCGCCCGCGCGGGAGAAGTGGAACCCGGTGGCGGACTGCCGCTTGGACATGTTCCCGGCGCGGTCGACCCGGACGAAGGAGAAGGGCACACCGCGCAGCCTGGAACGTTGCAGGGTGCTCAGGCGATGACAGACCGTCTCGTAGCCGATGCCGAAGTGGTCGGTGAGCCGCTCGATGTCGTACCGGAACTCCTCCGCCGCGGTGTGGAAAGCCGTGTACGGGAGGATCAGGGCGGCCGCGAAGTAGTTCGCGATGCCGATCCGCGCCAGGGCGTGCGTGGGGGAGCCGGGCGGGAAGTCCTCGGTGGCCAGCCGGTCGAGTCCGTCCCCGTACTCGACCAGGGCGAGCTGGGTGGCCATCCGGAAGGCCTGCTGGCCCGGGCGGAGCCGGTTCGACAGGTGGAGCACCCGCGCGGCGGTGTCGTAGTGGTGCAGCCGGTCGGAGTCCGCGCAGATGCGGATCCCGTGGCGGTCGGCGAGCCGCTGGGTCAGTGCGCGGATGACGTCCCCGGGGCGGATGCCGATCGCGCGGGCCAACTCCTCGGCGGCGAGGTCGGCTTCGTGGAGGTAGTTCTGCCGCCGGTAGAAGAACTCGCGGATCTCCTCGTGGGGCGAACGCGGAGCCTCCTCCACCGAATCGCGCCCGTCGGCGGCGTCGGCGAGCCGCTCCGCCAGCAGCTGGCTCCGGCGGCCGAGGTCCAGCAGCACCGAGGCCACGGCCGGCATCCGGGTGGCCAGCTCCGCCAGGTCCGAAGGGGACACCCGGGCCTCGGCCACCTGCTCGGCGAGGGCCTCGCGCAGGTCGGCCACCATGCGGCTGGTGTCACGCTCCGAGAAGAAGCCGGGATCCACCCCGAACGCCTCGGTCAGCCGCAGCAGTACCGGGACGGTGAGCGGGCGCGAATCGTGCTCCATCTGGTTGAGGTAGCTGGGTGAAATGCCCAGGACCCGGGCCAGATCGGCCTGGGTCATGCGGCGCTCCTCGCGCAGCCTGCGCAGCCGCGTTCCCGCGTACGTCTTGCTCACCGGACTCCTCCACCGTCGGACGGGCCCCGTCAGCATAGAAGGCCTTCGCTCGCTCCGGGCCTTCGCAACCTTGGCAGATCCGGCCTCGAAGATTCGCAGACCTTGGCAGTCGTCCCACCTTGATGGCACCCAGTGCCAATGCCAGAGTCGGTCCTGCACCCAGCCGGAACCGCAGCCAGGAACCGGTGTGGGGGAACGAACTCCGGATCGCCGATTCATGCCCTGATATCGGCGATCCGGTCACACTCAGGCACTTGGTGCCAGTGATCGGGTTCGTGCGCGGCGCATTGGCAAGACAAGCGACGGATGAAAACGGTGACGGTCATGGCAGAGGCGAACACGAAGACGACGAAGACGACGAAGACGACGACGGCGGCGGCCGAGCAGCTGCGCCGGCGGTGGGCGGACGACCCGCGGTGGGCGGGCATCGAGCGGACCTACACCGCCGAGGACGTGGTCCGGCTGGCGGGCAGCGTGCGCGAGGAGCACACCCTGGCCCGGCGGGGCGCGGAGCGCCTGTGGCGACAGCTCCACGAGCAGGACTACATCCACGCACTGGGCGCCCTGACCGGCGGCCAGGCCGTCCAGCAGGTACGGGCCGGCCTGCAGGCGATCTACCTGTCCGGCTGGCAGGTGGCCGCCGACGCCAACCAGGCCGGGCACACCTACCCCGACCAGAGCCTCTACCCGGTCAACTCCGTTCCCCAGGTGGTCCGCCGGATCAACAACGCGCTGCTGCGCGCCGACCAGATCGCCACCGCCGAAGGCGGCCACGACCGTACGGACTGGCTGGCGCCGATCGTCGCGGACGCCGAGGCCGGCTTCGGCGGACCGCTGAACGCCTTCGAACTGACCAAGGCGATGATCGCGGCCGGCGCCGCCGGCATCCACTACGAGGACCAGCTCGCCTCGGAGAAGAAGTGCGGCCACCTCGGCGGCAAGGTCCTCGTCCCGACCGCGCAGCACATCCGCACCCTCAACGCGGCACGCCTCGCCGCCGACATCGCCGACACGCCGACCCTGATCATCGCCCGCACCGACGCCCTGGCGGCGAACCTGATCACCAGCGACGTCGACGAGCGCGACGCCCCGTTCGTGACCGGCGAGCGCACGGCCGAGGGCTTCCACCGCGTGCGGAACGGCATGGCACCGGTGATCGCCCGCGGTCTCGCCTACGCCCCGTACGCCGACCTGATCTGGGTCGAGACCGGCACCCCGGACCTCGCCCAGGCCCGCGAGTTCGCCGAGGCGATCCACGCGCGGTACCCGGACCGGATGCTGGCCTACAACTGCTCGCCGTCCTTCAACTGGAAGGCCGCGCTGGACGACGACCAGATCGCCAAGTTCCAGCGCGAGCTGGGCGCGATGGGCTACCGCTTCCAGTTCATCACCCTGGCAGGCTTCCACTCCCTCAACCACGGCATGTTCGACCTGGCCCGCGGCTACGCCGAGCACGGCATGACCGCCTACGTGGACCTGCAGGAGCGGGAGTTCGCCGCCCAGGCCCAGGGCTTCACCGCGGTCAGGCACCAGCGCGAGGTCGGCACGGGCTACTTCGACCTCGTCTCCACCGCCGTCAACCCCGCCTCCTCCACGACCGCACTCGCCGGCTCCACCGAGGAAGAGCAGTTCCACTGAGCCCGCCCCACGCCGAGGAGAAGATCCGCATGTCACTCAAGCCCCTGATCAGAAGCGTCCAGGTCCTCGGTGTGCCGGGCGAGCGGCACGAGGAGATCCTGACGCCCCCGGCCCTGGAGTTCATCGGCCGGCTCGACGCGGCGTTCGCCGACCGGCGCCTGGACATCCTCAAGGAGCGGCGCCGCCGCTCCGCCCACCTGGCCGACGGGAAGCAGCTCGTCTTCCCCCTCGCCACACGAGCCGTCCGGGACGACCCCCACTGGCGCGTCGCGCCCCGGGCTCCAGGGCTCACCGACCGCCGGGTGGAGATCACCGGGCCGCCCGAACGCCGTATGACGGTCAACGCCCTGAACTCCGGCGCCCGCGTGTGGATGGCGGACTTCGAAGACGCCACCGCGCCCACCTGGGACAACGTCATAGGCGGCCAGCTGAACCTGCTCGACGCCATCGAGCGGCGCATCGACTTCACCACGGCGCAGGGCAAGGAGTACCGCCTCGGCGAGAACCTCGCCACGATCATGGTCCGCCCGCGCGGCTGGCACCTCACCGAGGAGCACCTGGAGATCGACGGCCGGCCCGTCCCGGCCTCGCTCGTCGACTTCGGCCTGTACTTCTTCCACTGCGCCCAGCGGCAGATCGACGCCGGACACGGCCCGTACTTCTACCTCCCCAAGCTGGAGAACGCGTACGAAGCACGGCTGTGGAACGACGTGTTCGTCCTCGCCCAGGACCTGCTCGGCATACCGCGCGGCACCGTACGGGCCACCGTCCTGATCGAGACGGTCACGGCCGCCTTCGAGATGGAGGAGATCCTCCACGAACTGCGCGAACACAGCGCCGGCTTGAACGCGGGCCGCTGGGACTACCTCTTCAGCCTCATCAAGACCTTCGGCCACCGCACCGACTTCCAGCTCCCCGACCGGGCCGCCGTCACCATGACGGCCCCCTTCATGCGGGCCTACACCGACCTGCTCGTCCGCACCTGCCACCGGCGCGGAGCCCACGCCATCGGCGGCATGGCGGCCCAGGTCCCGAGCAAGGACACCGCGGCCGACTCCGCCGCGCTCGCAGGCGTCCGCCTCGACAAGGAGCGGGAGGCGGAGGACGGGTTCGACGGATCCTGGGTGGCCCATCCCGGGCTCGTCCCCGTCTGCCGCGCGGTCTTCGACAACGTCCTGGGGGACCGGCCGCACCAGCTGGACCGGACGCGCGAGGACATCGACGTCACGGCCGCCGACCTGCTGTCCGTCCGCCGGATCGCCGCTCCGCCGACCGCGGAGGGCGTCCGCTCCAACGTGGCCGTGGCGCTGCGCTACTTCGACGCCTGGCTGCGCGGCAGCGGGGCCGTGGCCCTGAACGGCCTGATGGAGGACGCCGCGACCGCCGAGATCGCCCGCGTCCAGATCTGGCAGTGGCTCCGCCACGACCGCGTGGACCGGGGCACGGTCATCGACCTCCTCGACGCCGAATGCGCGGCCCTGGAGGCCGAGGACCCGCGGGCACGCCCCCTCGAAGCCAGGGAGATCTTCGTGAACACCGCCCTCTCGGTGCGACTCCCGGCCTTCTTCACCCCCGAGGCCTACACCCGCCACCTCGTCCGCCACCTCGTCCGCCGCACCTCCCACGCCCTGCGGGTGACAGCGTGAACGCCCCCGTAGCGACCCCGCTGCTCCGGCGGATGGTGCAGGCGGGGCTGCTGGGCCGCAAGACCGGCTGCGGGTTCCACATGTACGGCCGGGTCTGAGGGGCCCGGCAGACCTCCGGCCATGAGGGTGCGCCGGAGGCGACCAGGGACGGTGGGGGTGTGGCGAGTGGTGTCGCCGCACCCCCACCGTGCGTGCCGGTCACGGCACTGGAAGCCGCCTGCTAGAAGGAGGTCCAGGTGTAGGTGACCTGGTCGCCGGCCTTCAGCTTGAACTGGCAGCCGCCGACCGGGGTCGGCGTGCCGTTGACGGAGATGCTCCAGTAGGCGACGCCGCCACCGCTGACGTTCTTGATCGTGTCCACCGAGAAGTCGCTGAACGAGGCGTACCAGGCGCCGTCCCAGGTGAAGTGCTTCTTCTTCGCGGCGTCGTCCAGCGCGGCCGTCGGCGTGGGCACGGCGCTCGGGTTGGCGCCGCCGTTCGTCCCGTCGCACGGGTGCGTCCCGCCGGTGGGGGTGGTCACGTCGTGCCCCTTGGTCTTTATCTTCCCCTTGAACAGCAGGCCGCCCGGGCCCTGCACCGTGAGGCTGACCTTGACCGGGGCGTTCGTGTGCGGTGCCGGCTTGGCGTGGGCGACGGCGGGCGCGGTGGCGAGCGCGAGCCCCAGGGCGGCCGTCGTGACGAGGGAGCGACGGACGAGGTTCGGGCGCATGGGTTGCCTTTCGGGCAGGGCCGGCGCAGCCGGGCCCCTCCGCTGCGGCATCGCCCTGCAGCACCGTTCCCCGATGCGGCGGGAACAGGCTGTGGCGAGTCGGCGACTCAAGGCTCCGCGCTGCAGTCCGTGACAGTGGGAGGCGGTACGAGCCGCATGGCGGGCTATCCGACTCGGGGCGCGCAGGCGCCCCACACGGTTGCAGGTCAGCGCCGGATTCACACCGGCTTCCCCCTGGCCACACGGCAATTCAGTTGTCACCCGGTCCGACCGGGCACACGCATCGTACGGTCGCGACAACGTGCTGACCAGTGGCGGCTTTCGGGCGTTCCCGGCGGACTCGCCGACTCGCCGCCCCGCTGTCCCGTCCCCGTGGCTGCGCGCCGCGAGCGCGCCGGTCCGGCGATACACGCCCCCGTATATCGAGTGAATACGGGCTGTGGATCGCCCGTTCCTACTGTTCGGTTCATGCCCCGGCCACACACGGCGGGGGCGGAAACGGGCAGGGAAGGGACGCGAGATGCAGACGGCGGAGCGGGACGCGACGAGCGCGGAGACACCCCGGGGGAACGCGGTCCGGGCAGTGCCGGACGTCCACCTGAGCGAGGCCCACCTGGCCGCGGCACGAACCGTGCTGGACGAAGCGGTGGGCCGGGACAACGTCCGGCTCGCCTTCGTCAGCGGATCGCTGGCCGCGGGCCTGGGCCACGGCCTGTCGGACATCGACCTCTACGTGGCGACGACCGACGACGCCCCCCGCCCCGAAGTGTCGTACGAACGCGACGGGTTCGTCGTCCAGCTGACGCCGGTGTCACACGCGGAGCTCGACCGCATCGTGCGGATCTGCCGCGGCTACACCGACACCGCGACCGACCGGTGGCAGACCGGTCTGAGCGATGTGGAGCTCCAGCGCGCCGTGCGGTTCTCGATCGGCACCGTGCTGGCCGACAACGGCAGCGGCGTGCCGGAAGCCGAGCAGGCCCGGTCGACGATCCGGCGGGTCCTCATGAACCGCAGCGCCTACCAGCTCAACAGCTACGCCGAGGACGCGCTGGGGGCACTGCAGGTGGGCGACACGCTCACGGCGCTGCAGACCTCGCTGATCGCGGTGGAGCTCTCCCTGGAGTGCGTCCTGAGCGGCGTCGGCGACGTGTACCTGGGCCGCAAGTTCCACCTGCGGCGCGCGGCCCGCTCCGCGGCGCTGGGCGAGGTACTGGACGACGTGTGGGAGTCCCTGCGCCAGCCCGCCGACCTGGCCTGCGCGCAGACCGCCCGGCAGATCGTGGTCCGCCGGCTGCTGCTGGTCTCGCACCTCGTGGCCCACGCCCTCCTCGGCGGCTGGGACGCCCCGCTCGAACGGGTCCCCGGGTTCACCGACCGCCGTGCCGCGGGCGGTCCGGTGCGCAGCCCCTGGGTGACCCCCGTTCGCTTCTGCGACTCGTGGGGGATGTCCGGCCCGGACATCGGCTACCGCGTGACGGAGGCCATGGTGCGCGTGTGGGCGGCCCTGGACGGGCGCTCCCGCGAAGAGCTGTTCACCACGGTGCAGGACACCTTCCCCCAGGCCGTTCCCCAAGAACTCCTCGACGCCGCGGTGACGCGGCTCGTCGAGAGCGGTGCCGCCGTATCCGACGGCGCATCGATCCGGATCGAGAACAAGGAAGGAGGTGTCCGACTGTGAAGAACCTGCTCGAGATCGTCGTCGACAAGTCGTTCGCGGCGCACCGCGTCAGCTGAAGTCCCTGACACACCGCGCATTGCGCGTCCCGAGACATCGGAAGGGAGGTGTCCGACTGTGAAGAACCTGCTCGAGATCGTCGTCGACAAGTCGTTCGCGGCGCACCGCGTCAGCTGAAGTCCCTGACACACCGCGCAT